>JALHLM010000120.1 GCA_022844585.1 Pirellulales bacterium
TCCCGCAGGGACATCATCCGCATTACCATCGATCCTCGGGCTGCGGCGCCGTTGTCGGCGACGCGTCCAATCGAAATGGATGCAACGCCGCATATCTTCCGGCACGTTAGGTCGTCGGACGTGGACGAGTTGGAAGTGGCGCGCGCCACGGATGCTGCATTCGACGGATTCGCGCGCGATGTGAGCCATCCAAAGGTCGCTCGACTTGGGCGAGCATACGGAATTCCTAGCCGATAAGATTCAGGCAAGCACGGACTTCGATTGTCGTCGGCGAAACTGAAACTACGCCACATAACAGTCGTCGACAATGGCCTTGTGCTTTCGTTGGCTGAACGATGCAGATCATCGGCGCGATCTCCCTCGTTGCGCAAACGACGCCGCCGTTCGGCCGTCAAGGTTGAGGGAGATGTTTGAGACGGGATCTAGGGCGTAACCGTCAGCAGCGGATCGCCACAATTTGCAATTTGCTGACGGAGTGTCGGTCCCGGGATGATGCAGCCTTCGGACAGGCTGTTCTGGGCACTGTTTCCATGAATCAAGAATGCCGTTCGGCCAAAATGTATTGTGATTGACTGGCGACAGCGCCGTGACGAATGGTCCCTTCGTCGGATGGTTGCAAGCAGTGCCGATTTGCCATTGCCCTTGAGGAATGGGGCGATGGTCGACCATGCCCTGCATCGCCGGATTGTTACGTCATGTGGCCGTTGTGCGTGAGTTGACCAGTGATCTGGCTGTCAGCCCATGGCATCGCTCTTTCTCTCATTCTGCATCGCACGTTTGTTAGTCATGCTCATCACGCAATGGAAGCAGCTACTCAGACTTTCGCGAAGTGTGGTCGTGGACCACGACCCAACGGCCTTCAATCAATCGTGCCACAAGCGTGAAATTGCCAGTCAATGGATCACTGTCACGTTCAACGCGCCATTTTCCGAGCGCCAAGGCTGCGGAATCACCCAGTGACGCAATTTCGAACTCGCTGAGCGTCAACCGCCCCATCGCTTCACGTGTCGGATATCGTTCCCGATATCGGTTCAGCGTCGCGGTCCATCCACGAGTCGTATCACCGCCGGCGCTGAAAGTCAGCGCATCCGACTTCCAGTAGTGCTCCATGAACGCATCCAGATCCCCATCGTTCCAGGCCCGTTCTTGCGTGCGCAAAACGACTTCAACTGCCGCGCGTACGGAGTCGTCTGCTTCCTCCTGCTTCGTGGCACGTTGAGGCGAAGTGCGACTCACTGCAGTTGCTCGTGCTTGCAGGAGGGCTTGCTCCGCTTGGCGTTGAGCGTCAGCCATTTCGGCGAGTTCCGCCTGCGCCATCATCTGGCGGCTACGGAGCACGTAGTAGATGCCTCCGCCGACCGCCAAGAACAAAACTAGTAGGGTCACGATAGTCGCGACGACCGCCGTTCCTGCATCGGTTCGGTTACTCATGCATTCCTCCATCCCTCGATTCTTTGAATGTTAGCGAGGATTCATGGCTGACACTTGTAGAGGCTACGGGAACGATTTGGCGACGATCAGTCGGTTCCCAAGTGCGACCCAGTGCTCGTCGATTGTACGGTACCTCGCACCGGCTGGTATACAATTCTTGCGTATGAGTTGGTCGTAAGACCCTTGGCTAAGGGTTTCGATAATTCTACCGGCACAGAAACCGAAGTCGACGGGCGATTCCCCGCGTAGCGCCGCGAGGTGCCCTTCGAATCCGAACGCTTATGCCACGGCGCCGCTTCCGCTGGATTCGATGTCGCGGTAGGCGCCAGCTGTGGTACAAGCACGACCGGGAGCGGTGTGCCAATGCCATCAAATCAATTGCCCTTCGCGTGGCCCGTGCGCTTTCGATGACCACTCCAGTGGCGCAGTGAACAGGGATTGGAATCGTGTCCTCCGAAATGCTTTTCGCGTGGCAGTTGCAATGAGATGATCGCGCCGCAAGACTGACTGAACAGGGCCGGCCGTACCTCGTGATGGAATACCTCAAAGGCATCCCCTTCACGAAGTATTGTGATGATGCCCGACTGCCGCTCAAGGATCGTTTGAAGTTGTTCGTGTCGATCTGCCAGGCGGTACAGCATGCGCACCAGAAAGGAATCATCCATCGCGACTTGAAGCCCTCGAATATCCTGGTGTGCCTGTACGACGGCCAGCCGGTGCCGAAAGTGATCGACTTCGGACTGGCCAAGGCGATGCACCAGTCGCTCACCGAACACACGCTGCACACGGCACAGGGCTTTATGGTGGGCGCGCCGCTTGAACAGCAGCAGTTCAAGAATGCAGCGCTCGAAGAGATGCTGCGGCTAATCAAAGAAGTCGAGCCCCCGCGGCCTAGCACGCGGATCAGCGGCAGCGCAAGTTTGCCGAGCATCGCGGCGCAGCGCGGACTGGACCCTGCGCAATTGTGCAAGCAAGTGCGGGGCGACCTGGATTGGATCGTGATGAAGTCGCTGGAGAAAGAGCGTTCGCGCCACTACGAAACGACGAACGGCCTGGCGCGGGACATCGACCGCTTTCTCCACGACGAGCCGGTCGAGGCGTGCCCGCCGAGCACCGGATATCGCCTGCGAAAGCTATTGCGGCGGCACCGCCGCTCCGTGGACGTGCTCGAACAAAGCGCCGCTTCGCTCCAGCAACTTCAATCACAACCGGAGTTGGATGGGCAACTCACGATCGCGCAAATGTTCGCATCGCGAGGACTGCTTGAGAAGGCGAAACCGCATTTTGAACGGGCATTAGAGCTCGCACGCGAGATCGGCGGAGAGTCGACCGAGCAAGCCTTGCAGATTGAAGTCGATTTGCTGTTTGCGCTGGCGAACGGGGAGCCAACCGCCGGCGTCGAGGCGCGAGCGCGGCGTGTGGCCGCGGACGTGCGTCGCGTCGTCGGTGAGAAGCATCCCCTCAACTTCGACGCCCTCAATAGCCTAAGCCCGCGCAACTGCGTCGAGGCGCGTTCTTTGCGAGTCTCAGAGCGGTGGGCCACTCAACGCCGCGATGCGGAACAACCGTTGCCGAGACGCTACGGCCGTCATGAATGGGCATTCATGGAAGCCGAGGGCGAACTCATTCTCCGCGAGCGAATTGCGTATGATCCACCGCGCGCACTTTGAATTTTCTGCCAAAAAGAGGTCACCGGGATGAATGTCCGGTGACCACAACTACCCCCAGCGGGAGTCGAACCCGCGTTGCCGGACTGAGAACCCGGAGTCCTAGGCCACTAGACGATGGGGGCCTGCTATCACTGCCAAGCCCCAAATTCTAAATCGCGATTCCTGCGTCGGCAACCGCTGGCGGAAAGAAAACATGGCGATCCACTAGTCGAGCAAACGCCTAAGATAAAATGCTGAGTCGTCCGCAAGACCGGGGCGGGATCCACGAATTGACAGCAGGGATCGAAGGGTTGCGATCACCGTGCATGGCCGATGGCGGCCTCGATCTGCTCTGGCGTTTGCCCGGCCGACCCCTAGAATGAGGGCGATTTCCGCCTCCGCCGTAGTTCAGGAGATTGCCTGCTCGTGGCCAAGAAACCCGTGATTGTCACCGCGCCAGACGGCAGCCAGATCAACCTGAAAGACCCGTTCGTCGCCGGCTTTTTGGCCTGGCTCATTCCCGGCGCTGGGCATCTCTACCAGGGGCGGACGACGAAGGGAATTATCTTCCTCACCTGCATCCTGGGCACTTTCGCGTACGGCGTTTTCATCGGCGGATCGCAGGTGGTGTACGCTTCGCTCCGGGCGGAGGACTACTACCGTCCCTCGTATCTGGGGCAGGTCGCCGTCGGCCTGCCGGCGCTGCCGGCGCTGGTGCAGCATTTTCGAGTCGAACGCAAACAGCCGCCGCTCTGGAATGGCTGGATGGCGCCGCCGGATGTCATCAAACGCGGCGCGAACCAGATGTCGGAACTCGATCGCCTGCATGGCGACCCGGGCCGTGATTTCGACTTGGGCACGACGTTCACGATTATCGCCGGGCTTCTGAACGTGTTGGCGATTTACGACGCCGCCAAGGGACCGATGTTCATGCCGCCGGATGAACGCGAAGCGAAGCGTAAAGCTGCGGAAAGCGACGCTGCGACCGGCCAGAGTACAGGGAGCTAAACGATGGCAAACGGTCTACTCTTGGCGATTGGCCCGGTGCATTTGATGCACATCTTGCCGTTGTTGGTCTCGGTCAGCCTGGTCTATTCCGCAACGCGCCACGAGACGACGGAAGAGATCATGCGCGGTGCGTGGAAGAGCGCCGTCACGTTCGGCGGCTTCCTGGTCGGCATTTTCGTCGTGTTGGCATTCTTGTCCTGGCTCGTTTGAACCAGGCGGCCTCGTCGTACCAGGCTATTTCGCGGCTGAATTGCTCGGCGCCACCGGCGCTAATTCCTCGTCGTCGGAATGTTGCTCGGCGCGCGCCGCCGGAATGACAAGCTCGACCCCAATCGGCAGCAACTCGGGATTCGAGATCAGCGCTCGATTGGCCTCCAAGAGTTCGCCTGCCCTTGCGGCATCTCCCAAGAAGCGTTCGGCCAAAGTCGCCAGCGTGTCGCCATCCATGACGCGATGTGTGCGCGGTCCAGTGTCTGTCGACGGATCGGAATCGTCGCCCCATCCACTCGCCTTGCCGCCAGAGACGTCGCTCAGCGTCTCCTGCGGAAACGTCTTGGCCAACGTGGGAGGCGGCGCCGCGAGGTCGACCGGTCCGCGCTGTTCCGACACGACGTCGACCGACGGCACGTTGTTGATCTTGCCCACCAGGTGCGTGCCCGGCCCGTCAGCCGTCGGTGGCTTCTTCACCGTGATCCGTTGCGGCGCGATGCCGCTCTCGGCCGGGGTTTCCGGTTTGCGCTTGAAGGTCAGGACCGCGACGATCGCGACCACCAGCACGATAAAGATCACCGCGGCCTTGAGCGGCGGCGGTTGGGTTTCTTGGTCCATAGCGGCAAGGGCTCCTGATCGTTGGTATTCGGAACGAGCAGGAGCCGCACTTTCGTCCCCCAATCGGAATGCCGCGAATTCCACCTGGGAAAGCCCTGCGGCCGTCAAAGACGTGCTTTGGCCGTTGCCGGCAACTATACTGATGGCCGGCGGAAATGGCTCCTCGTCTAGCAACTCGCGACCCAACCACCATGAAACGACGACCGCTGCGCCGCGCCGTTTTGGATCGCTCACAAGCCGGCCGCTCCCCGGACCGATTGCGAACTCGCCTCTTGCGACTGGAGTCGCTTGAATCGCGCACGCTGCTCAGCGGCGCGCCGCCGGGCTACGTCGCCGGTCCGGAGTTCCGAGTTAACGCGATCACCGCCGGCAATCAAAGCTTTGAGCAATTCAATGCCCAAAATGTCGCCATGGACCCAGACGGCGATGCCGTGGTGGTGTGGGTCAGTGATAGCCAGGACGGTAGTTTGACCGGCGTTCGTGGGCAGCGATTTGCTTCGGACGGGACGGCGGCGGGCGTTGAATTCCCAGTGAATCTCTACACACAAGATCAGCAAATTAACGCGTCGGTCGCAATGGATGCGGATGGCGATTTTGTCGTGACCTGGAGCAGCCTGGAACAGGACGGATCGTATTGGGGCGTCTATGCCCGGCGATTTAACGCCGCAGGTACGCCCCGCGGCGGCGAGTTCCGCGTTAACGAGACCACGCGGGATTACCAGCGTCTATCGTCGGTGGCCATGGATGCGCACGGCAATTTCATGATCGTCTGGGGGCAGCGTCCACTACCAGATCAGCCAGGCATCTCGCGCGTCATGGGTCGAAAGTACGACGCTGAGGGTGCTCCTTTAGGGCCCGAATTCCAGATCAACGCGGAAACCACCGACTTCCTGACTCAACCCCACGTGGCCATCAATGCGCGCGGTGACGCCACTGTCGTATGGCTGCGTCGCCAAGCGGCCGGAACGGACGATGTTTATGCGAGGACGTTCGCGCCGGACGGCACGCCGCGCGGCGACGAGTTCCGCGTGCATCGGCACAGCGAGAATCAGCAAATTCGGCCGAGCGTGGCCATCGATGGCAGCGGCGAATTCGTGGTGGCTTGGTACAATCAGATTACCAATGATGATGCGGGCGGCATTGAACCGCGTAACGTGTACTTGCGAAGATTCTCTCCAAATGGCACGCCGCTCTCCGACGACGTCCTGGTAAATAGCTCCCCACAGCCGCAACACCGAAATCCAGTGCTGGCGATGCGCCCGGAAGGGGATTTCGTGGTGTCATGGGACGCCCGTTTTCGCGAGCCGGCGGCGAACGGCACGTACGGCATCTTCATGCAGGCATACGACGCGGACGGCGAACGAATCGCTGGCGAAATGCTGGTCAACGACACCATGTCCGGAGATCAGGAATTTCCGTCCGGAGCCATGGATAGCAATGGGAATCTGTTTATCGCTTGGATGAGCGACGCCCAACCCGGCCAAGGCGAAGAGATTTACGCCCGGCGTTACCAGCTCGACACGGACCGCGCGGCCCCCGCCGTGGCGAACGTGTTTGCCGCAGGCGACGACCACGGAATCTCCGAGGCGGAAGTGCTGGTGCAACGCCCTGACCGCTTGGTCGTGAGTTTCAGCGAGGCGATCGACGCGCCGGTGGGAAACGCCCGAAGCCAATGGCGATTGCGCCGCAACGGAGTGGATGCGAGCCAGGAGTTGGTCGTCGCCACGTATGTGTTCAATGGCGCAGCCAATCGCTACGAGGCGATCCTCGATTTCGAAGGGGCACTGCCCGAAGGCGATTACGAACTTACGGCCCTGCCCTCGATCCGCGATCTGCACGGACATCTGCTTGACGGCGACTACGACGGCCAGGAAGGCGGAGCATTCATCCGGCGATTTACAATCGCGGCCCCGGTGGAATCAGGTGACGAGTGGATCGTCAATCATCGTTGGAAAGACGGCGACCAGACGTTTGGCCTCGCGGGGCCTGGCACTCTAGCCCGCGATGCGCTGGGTAACACGACTATTGTCTGGACCGGTCCGTCCACGATTCCGTCGCATGGCACCGACATCTTCGCGCGCCGATTCAAGGCGGACGGCGTTCCCTTGGGGGATGAATTCGTCGTCAATGATGTGACGCTTGGTGACCAAAGCGAGCCAGCCGTCGCCTCCAGCGCGGATGGCAATTTCGCCATCGTATGGACGAGTATCCGCGAGATCAGTGCGAATGACGCGGACATGGAAGACATCTATATTCGCCATTTTACTCCGGATGGTGTCGCGACAGGCTTGCAAACGCGCGTGAATACCGGCGGGACAAACGCTCAGCGCCGCCCTACCATTGCCATGAACTCCGGCGGTGCCATGGTCGTGGCCTGGGAGTCGACGTCGCAGTTGCCCGGAGGGGCCGGAGTCGATATTCGGTTCCAGCGGTACTTTGCCAACGGCGCGCTCGATGGACTGGAGCGATTTGGAAATGTCGAAACTGCCGGCACGCAGCGCTTCCCGCATGTGGCGATGGACGACTACAGCGATTTTGTATTGACCTGGACATTGCTGCAAGCAGGCGGCGTTCAACACGTTTACGCCCGCCGGTTTTCTGCGGCAGAAGGGCCGTTGGTTGGAAATGAATTCCCCGTGATGTCGCCTGCCGAAGGAACAGTGGGCGATCAACGCAATCCCGCCGTCGCAATGGACGCCAGCGGCCATTTCATCGTTGTTTGGCAGGCGAAATTGTCGGACGTTGACCAGGAGGACATTTACGCGCGGCGTTTTGAGTCGCGTTCGCGCGAGGAACCAACTCAGGTATTCCCGGCGGGGCCCCCCCAGCGTGTGATCAAAAATGCTCCTGGAGTCCAGCAGCGTCCCGCAGTGGCGATGGACCACGACGGGGATTTCGTGGTTGCTTGGCAAAGCAATGTCCCAGGCGTCCCAGGTGAACCGGGCGTCACGCGCGGAAATGACATCGTGCTACGGCGATTCGCCTGGAATGGCACGGCGCAAAGCGACGAAATTCCCATCGCGGACGAGGGCGCCACGAATCAGCAGACGCTCCCCAACATCGCGATGGACGAGCAAGGTGATTTCGTCGTCGCCTGGACCAGCCAAGAATTGGATGCTTCTGGAGCCGGCATCTTCGCCCAGCGTTTCGAAGGCTTTGTGAATTCGCCGCCCGTCGCGGAGGCCGGCGGGCCGTACGTGATCAACGAAGGTCAAGCGCTTCAACTCAATGCCAGCGGGAGCGCCGATGTCGATCCCGGGCACGTGGCACAACTTCGCTACGATTGGGATCTCGACGGCGACGGGGTTTTCGATGACCTGGTCGCCGTCGGCGCGACGGCCACCGCACCGTGGAGCACGTTGACCGCGCTGGGTATCGTCGACGACGGGCAGTACCCGATTTCCGTGCGCGTTACGGATCCCCTCGGCGGCGTTTCTGTCGACAGTGCCACGCTCACACTTTCGAACACAGCGCCCGGCCAACTCGTGCTCACCGCTGGCGCTCCCATCGACGAAGGCAATCAGGCTAGCGTGTCGGGAAGCTTCTTCGACCCGGGCGTCAGCGACGAACACCAGTTGCTGATTGACTGGGGCGACGGAACCATCGAAGCGTTATCCATTCCGGCTGGAACGCAAGCGTTTTCCTTCACGCACGTGTACATTGACGACAATTTCGCTGACTCCTTTCGGATCACCGCCCGCGTCATTGATGATGACGAAGGAATGAGCGAACAGGCTGAGACGTTCCAAGCGGTTGCAAACCTGGCTCCGTTTTCTCTCGCGGTGCAACTCAGCAATGCGAAGGAGGGCGAAACGTTCACGGTCGTAGGAAGCTTCCTGGACGCTGGAGCGGGCGATGTACACGACGTCTACGTCAATTGGGGCGAAGGCGGGGGCCTCGAGAAGTTGCCTGCCTCCGCGGTTGTGTCGGGCCAATTCACCGCCACGCATGTGTACCGCAACAATCGGGCCAGCGTCCCAATTCGGTTTCTGGTCAGCGACGACGACGGCGGAAGCGTGCAGTCGACTCTCAGCGTGAATGTCGCGAACGCATCGCCGGCGAATGTATCACTGACGTTGGCCGCCAGCATTGTGGCCGTGGACGGGTTGGTGCAACTGAGCGGGACTTTCACCGATACCGGCCTCGACGACCCACATATTGTCGACGTGTTCTGGGGCGACGGATCATTGCAGTCGATTCCGTTGACCATTGGCGATCGAAGCTTCGTCGCCACCTACCGCTATCCGCTCTCAAGAATCTATGTCATTTCCGTCACTGTCTCGGATGAGATGGATGCCTTGGCATCGGGCACGACCACCGTTCAAATCATCTGCGGAGTTCCCGGCGACACCAATGCAGACTGCAAGGTAAACGTGGCCGACATGAACGCCGTGCGCAACAACTTCGGAAGCGTCGGTGCTCTCGGAATTCCCGGCGATACCTATCCATTCGACGGCGCGGTCGACATTAAAGATTTGAACCAGGTGCGCAACCAGTTCGGCGCGACCGCGCCGGCCCCACTCTTGGGTCAGGCTAGTCTCGAAACGAGACGCGTCGACGAGCGATCGGCCCTACTAACGAGGCAAGCGCTGGACGTCGTGTTCGCCCGCTGGTCGAATCCGGAAGCACCTGACCTGCGATGGTCCGCCGCTTCCACTCACGCGCCTGGCTACCTGCGACGTAAGGCGACGATCGGCTCGCGCTAACGCCGGCTCTTGGGCGGCCGAAGCGGCGTCACCGTAGCGGCCTGCCAATTCTGAAACAACAGATCCGCCGCCCGCTGACGCAGGAGTTGTTCCGCGTGTTGTGTGGTCGCGACCGGCGCGCCAGTCAGCGTTGTGCCGAATTGATTCCGCACAGCGTTCAGGTCCTTAATGTCCACGCGCCCGTCGATCGGATACGTATCGCCAAGCACCGGCGCGCCATTGCTGGATTGCGCGCCGAAGTTATTGCGCACGTTGTTCAGATCCGTGATATCCACGCGACCGTCGCCGTTGGTTTCACCTTCCAGTCCGACCGTGAGCGTAAACGACTTAGCGAAGTTTCCAATACCTTCGCCGACGCCCGTGTCGAACAACACCATCGTGAAGGTAGTTGAACCAGCCACTTCCGCGGCAAGCGTGAATGTCAGCGTGCCGTCAGGGGTCACGCGTGGCTGGCCATCCGCATTTGCGAAGATCGCGGGATTCGAAATCAGCTGCGGGCTTGTAAAGAAAAACACGCGTTGATCTGATTCATTCACTGCTCCCACGTCAATTTCCGTGGCCCAAAGCGGGATGACGTTCAGCCCAGTATTGCTAAATGCCGTCACGTGGCGTCCGACAAACGACGGCGGATCATTCACCGCATTGACGACAATCCGTAGCGGCTTCACCGCGGACACCTCGTCCAGACTGTCGCGAGCAATGATCGACAAGTTCGCAATTCCATTGGCGTTTGGCGCGGAGTGGAAGCGAATCTTGCCGTCGGCGTCGATTTTCGGCTGACCGGCCGCCGTGAAGAGCTCGGGATTGTCGTTTTCGACGAGAAATTCCACCGTTTGGTTCAGCCGCTCGTTCTCCGCCCCGGGCGAAATGTTCGTGATCCGAGTGAATTCTTGCGGCCCGGCGTCCTCGCGGATGGTGATATCCGGTCCTACCGTAAAACTGGGCGGATCGTTGATCGGTTTGACGATGAGGCGCAGTGGTTGTGGAGCGGACTCATTGTCGCCGCCGCCACCGTCGCGGAGGCTAACCTGCAGGTCCAATGGACCATTTTCATGCTCGCGGAGTTTGAATCTCAGCCGACCATTCACGTCGATAGCCGGTAGAACGTCGAACAAGTCCTGATTGTAATCGCTGACGCTGTAAACCAGCGGGTTTTGCGGCGGATCCAATGGACCGTAGTCCAAAAAACGAGCGACCTCCAGCCCTTCGGTCGCCGTCGTGGGCGAATCTTCATCAACTTCCACCTCGGTTTCCAGGAAGAAGGTGGGCGGGTCGTTCACTTGCGTGACGTGAATAAAGAAGCTGCGCGAGAACGATTCGTTGTCGGCCTCCGTGATCAACCGATTGTCGGCGCCTCCGTCGGTCACCGTAACGGTCATCCGCGCGCTGCCCCATTGATTGGGGGCCAGGCGATAGGTGACCGAGCCATTGTTGGGTCCAACGACCGGACCGGCGGCGAAGAGCTGGGGCAAATCCGTGTTCACCGTGACGCGTAACGGTTGGCCTTCCTCTCCCGATCCGGCGCTAACTCCATTCAGCGGGATCTGCTGCTGAACAAGGATGTCCTCGTTGATCAGAACATCTCCGATTGGGTCCAAAGTAGGTTGAATCGACGTGAACCTCACGGCGAAGTCGCGTGTCACGATTTGGCCTGGCTGCAGCCCGTCGAGCGTAACGTAGTGTGCGCCGTCGATACGTTCATTCAGGAGCAGCGACACTTTGTTCGAGTAGCCGCTCGCTACGACAACGTCCGGAATGCCGTCGCGATTCATGTCGCCAACGGCCAAACTGAGGTGCTCCGACGCGTCGAATCGCGCGACTCCGACGCTCACCGCCTCCACGGCCGCGAATCCGCGCGGCATCCCGTTGCGGTGCAAGTTTCGCAGCACACTCAGCCCGCGGACTTTTCCGTCGCCGAGTTTGGTTGTCACCAGCAGGTCGCCGTCGCCGTCGAGATCGATGTCGGCCACCGAGGTCGACATGGGAGACGACCCGAGCTCCAGATCGGTCCGATTCGTGAACTCGCCGAACCCGTTGTTCCACCGGACGGTGACGTTGCCGGCGAAGGCATTGGCTGTAATCAATTCTTCTTCGCCGTCGCCGTCGAGGTCCGAGAATGCGATTGACGCCGGCCCCGCCCCGGTCGACACGGCAAATGGCTGTGTCAACTGTCCTGCCACATTGCGAAAGATGGTGACCTCCTGCGAATCCAGGCGGCCGACGGCAACCTCGGCCCGATCATCGACGTGGTCATTGAGTTGGATCGCGGCCACGGCGTATGGCGCACCGCTTACGGGGACCACTTGATCAACCGCGAAGACGCCGCCGGGGCGGTTGCCCAGAACGCGCAGTTCATTCTTGGTTTCGCTGACAACGATCAAGTCGAGTCGTCCATCGCCGTCGATGTCACCAGCGGCGATCGCAGAGGGCGCTTCATCAGCGTCATAGACGCCTCCCAGCATAAACCAGCCGAGACCGTCACTCAGAAAGACTGTAACCGTGCTGCTAAACTGGTTCGTAATGGCGATGTCGTCCCCATACCCACCGTCGAGGTCGGCAATCACGATCGAAGAAGGTCCGCTCGCGGCAATGTTGTTCGCGGAGATCGGACCCAGCAATTGCAGGTTTCCATCTCCATTATTGCGCACGACGGAAACGTCGTTCGACAACGCGTTGGCCGTAAAGATGTCGGAATCACCGTCTTGGTCAAAGTCGTACAAAGCCACCGCTTGCGGAGCCGTGCCGGTGGCGGCGACGTGATCCGAGAAGCGGTTGCCCAGCGGATCGATGTTCGCGTAAAGAGGGTTGGGAACCACTCGTACTGCGTGCACGCCGGGCCCTGCCGTTATGGCATAGAAGCCGCTGGCGTCCGTCGTAACCGGGCTTTCGTTGCCATTTGGGCCGCCCGAACCATCGGCGTCAATGTACACCATTTGACCGCTGACGCCGTTGTTGTCGCCGACACGGTAATAGCGACCTTGGATCGTGCCTGTGCTCACCCCGTAATTATTGAACTGATACACCCCGAAATCTCGACCGGTCAACACTTCGGCGGCTTTGAGATTGACGACGTATTCGGACGCCGCCTGGTCCTCACGCGGCGTCGTTTGCAGCCAGCCGGATGGCACGACGACACGGACTGCGAATGACGTGAATGGCTCGATGCCGGGCAGCAAATAGTTGCCCTGCGAGTCAGTTTCAACCGCAGGCTCGCGCACCAAGGTGTGGTCGTTGTCCGTCGGATTGGGATCGATGGGGAAGGGATCGAGCGCGCCGTTTCCGTTCAGATCGAGATAGACTTTGCGGTCCGCCAGAACCGGCTCCACGCCGGGGTTGAAGATGCCGTTCTGATCGAGGTCGTGGAACACGCGGCCGCGAATCTCCGCCTGCAACGGCAGTTCGCCGAAATCGACCCCCGACGCTGCTTCGCCGGCATGCAGGTCCGCGCGCTGTTGGCCGCGTGAGTTGGCGAAGTGCTGCACGGCCGGGCCATTGTCCAGTCCGGCGCTGACGTCGGCGAATCCAT
>JALHLM010000121.1 GCA_022844585.1 Pirellulales bacterium
CCGAATACCGCGGCGACCATGGCATCGAAAACGATCCCGATGTCCTGTTCGTCGAAGACTTCGAGTCGGCCACCGTTGAAGACGTGACCAAACGCTGGGAGACCGCTCAGCATCCGGAGAGCATGTCGCTCACGGGCGATGTACCATCCGGCAGCGCGGGAAAGCAATCGCTATTGCTCACGCACATCGGCGGCGATGAGAACGACACTGGCGGGCATCTCTATCGCCGGCTCGACGAGGGATATGAACAGGTCTATGCGCGGTTCTACGTCAAGTTCGACAAAGACTGCGCGCCGGTGCATCACTTCGGCACGTGTCTAGGCGGAAACAATCCTTCGACGCCGTGGCCGTCCGTGAAAGCCGGCATTCCGACCGATGGCGCCAAGGCGTTTTGGACCGGCATCGAACCGTTTGGCGATTCCTGGCGCTGGGATTTCTACACGTATTGGTGCGAAATGCGCGGCAGCCCGCCGCGCGGACAGACGTGGGGGAATTGCTTCGTCTTGGACGAGAAGATGAAAGTCGTGCGCGATCGTTGGATCTGCGTCGAGATGATGGTCAAGCTCAACGACGTCGGCGACACCAACGGGGAACAGGCGTTTTGGATCGACGGCCGGCCGATCGCGCATCTCGGCAGGGGCTTTCCCAAGGGAAAATGGATCTTCGACAAATTCTATCCCAACCAAGGCGGCGACGGCGTCCGCTGGAACAAGGCAACAGGCGACCGGGAACATTTCACCGTCGCCGAAGGAGGCGAACCATTCGAGGGCTTTCGCTGGCGGACCGACGCAGCCGTCAAGGCGAACTTCGTCTGGGCCTACCTCTACATCACGAAGTCGCCGCCAGGCCACGTCAGCAACGTCTGGTTCGACCACATCGTGGTGGCCAAGGAATACATTGGCCCGATTCAGCAATAGTAGTGCGCTGCTACATCGAAGAAAGAAATGACGGTGGGTGCCTGGGGCAGGGGCGTCTGAATCGTGGTCGCCATGGTCCAATCACTGGGGCTTCGTTTGACTTGTCCACGAGTCGTCACGATGCCCCAGCCATTTCGACTTGGCTGCCTCTAACTCCCGCCTCAGCCCCAGCCACCCGGCCGATCCAGCCATGATTGCTTTCGAAGGAGCCTCTAGAAGCCCGAAGCGATATCCTGTTCCGCCCGGCTACCGAGTGCTTGCCACACGTTGAGCGCCACGGAATTCGTGACGACGTCGACATGCCCGTCGACGAATAGCGCGTTGACGCCGCCCGAGTGTCGGCTCCGCGCGGTGACATTGAGTGACAACGCGCGCCAGAGTTGGTCCGTTTTGTTGCTATGCGGGATGCCGCCGCGGCAATCGACGCGCGGGTCGTTTGGCAAGCGCATGTGGTTGTACATCGAGTGCCCAGGCGCTCCGTATAGCCACCGACTGCCGCGCGTTTGCTGGAGCTTCAGTCCTGTTCCCTGGCATTGGCTGTCGTAGTCCGTGAGCGCCGGTCCCGCTAGTCCGTTATCGTTGCCGGAGGTGAGTACGAAGCCGTTGGTCTCGCTGGTTCCATCCCACGTCGAGGGCCCGCCTTCTGAGAGAACGGTCTCGCCAATGCAAATCGTTTGGCTCGAGCCGTCTTTGACTCGGTTGAAACTGATCGCCGAGTTCTCGAAGAACACGCCGGTCACGCGCACGCCTTCCGCGTTGCGCGGCGAGAGCGGATACGTCGTGCCCGTGTTGAGCGGATAATTGTGGACCGCACTCTCACCCTGCAGTTTCTTGGCGGAGTCCGTAGGACACTGAAAGTAAGGAATCGTCGAAGACAGCACGCGATCGTTGACGGGGTCTTCCGGATTGGCGTTGAAATCGATCTGCCGGAACAAGTTGTTGGCTTCCAGGAACGGCAGCAGGTGGGCGTACGCAGAGTAGCAGCGTCCCTGGCCGTCGAGCGGGATCACGAGTCGCCCCGGCGGCAATTTCCTAGCCATGTTGTGGTAGTTGTGCAGCCCCAGGCCGATCTGCTTGAGGTTGTTCATGCACTGGCCTCGCCGGGCCGCTTCTCGGGCCATCTGCAAGGCTGGGAGCAGCAGTGCGATCAGGATGCCGATAATGGCGATCACGACCAGCAACTCCACGAGCGTGAAGGCGCGGCGGCGCGATTTTCTCATCCGCATGGTGTAAATCTCTCAGCGGTCAATCGGCGGTTGTGATATGATAGGAGTATGATTGGACACGATCGTATCGTCCAGAACCTGCAATGCTGAAATGTCAGCACGCCACCTCAGCTGAGTTGTCCGCCATGCCCGACATGCTCACGCCCAACGCCAATTCCGTCCGCCAGCGGCGGATCGCGGCGGGCTTGTCGCAGGCGGAGCTGGCCACGCGAAGCGGTATTTCGCGCCCGGCGGTCAGCGCGATCGAGATCGGTCGTTTGTCTCCCTCCGTGACAGCCGCCCTGGCCCTCGCCAAGGCCCTGGATTGCACGGTCGAGCAGTTGTTCGGCGTCGCCGAAAGTAATGAGCCGGCCTGGGCTTGGGAGCGGCAATCGGCCGCCGGCCGCTATTGGGCCGCCCGAGTAGGCGGACAGAAATTCCTGTACCCGCTGGATGTCTCTGCCACCTGCGGCATGGGTCACGACGGCGCCTTTCGTGGCGAGTCGGTCGGACCTGGCAACGACTCCGCAGTCGACAGCACGTTGGTCATGGCCACGTGCGACCCCGCGGCGAATCTCCTCGCCGAACAACTTCGTCGCCAGGGGGACACGCGCCTGCTGACCTTTGTCCGCTCCAGCCGCGAAGCGCTGGCGCTCTTGGCGGACGGAAAAATCCACCTGGCTGGGATCCACCTGGCCGCGGCCGACAAGGCTGACCGCAACGTGCAAGCGGTGCGCGATCTAATTGGACCTGGATATCGGCTGATTCGCATCGCGTGCTGGGAGGAAGGGCTCGTCACGACGCGCGGCCTCGGCGTGAAATCGGCCGGCAGCGCCGTGCGAGGAAATCTCCGCTGGGTCGGCCGTGAACAGGGTTCCGGCGCCCGGCAGTGCCTGGACGAATTGCTCGGCGATCGCCGCACGCCGCGGCGCACCGCGAGCGATCACCGTGGCGTTGTCGAAGCGGTCCGCAACGGCTGGGCCGACGCTGGCATCACGCTCCGCATTTCGGGCGAAGAGGCCGGGCTCGATTTTATTCCCATTCGCCGCGAAGCCTACGACGTCTGCTACCCGGCCGCACTGGAACGCGATCCCCGCCTACAGGGATTGCTGCGGGCGATCCGTTCGACGGAATTTCGCCGACGTCTCGCGGAATGCCCCGGTTATGACACCGCCACGACCGGCGAACTGAACGCGATTGACGCTTGAACTTGCGAAATGAGCGTAAGTCGTTGCCAGCATTCAACGTCCGTTCCGTTGACAAAGAACCAGAGTCGATTGATACTGGATTCCCGGGGCATGGTTCGCGGCGTGGCCGTGGCGGCCTGAGAAGCAGTGTTGGGCATTTCTCTCGAACCGTTGGCCGTTCAGTCTTCCGGGATTGAATGGCCGCTTGTGTGGCTGCCGGCCACGGGCCTTCGCCGATGTCATTGCCACCGATTGAGTTGACCGAGGCCGGCTCGACGACATCGCTCTCCGCCGAGTCGTTGCTCGCCCGAGCGCTTCCCGTACCGCCGGATATTGCGCGGTTTCCCGGCCAGGTTGTGGTTCCGCTCGACGAACTGTTGCCCGAGCGGAGCGTGGACCTGCAAGTCTGCTGCCGAGGGAGCCGCGGCGAGTGCTTCGCGTTCGATGTCGCCAAGTTGGAGGACTATTCCCTGCTCAGCACGAACTCGCCAGGTTGGAAGCTCGTGCCGGCTGGCCGAAAACAATTGGCGGAGATTACCACGCCGCGGTTCGTATTGCGCGAGGTCGTCTCCATCGAAATCGGGCGCGACCTGGCCGCCAAAGCGCTATCCGACCAGGTTTATACGAACCTCACCGACGCCCTCATGGAACCGCACGGCGTGCGTTTCCTGAGCCTCACCAGCGCGGGGCTGGAGCGCTTCCCCAAAGGAGCGCTCGAGCTGACGAATCTGGAATCGCTCAATCTCGGCAACAACGCGATCGAGACGGTGCCGCCCGATATCGGCGAGTTGCGGCAACTCAAGGTGCTGAAATTGTCGCGCAACAGGTTGCGTACGCTGCCTGAGGAAATCGGCCGGTTGAAGCAACTGAACGAGTTGCACGTTTCGCGAAATCAACTCGCGTCGTTGCCGGAAAAGCTTTGGAATCTCCCCGATTTGCAGTTGCTGAACCTGGGCGCCAATCAGTTGAAGCACGTGCCGGACGAGATCGCCCAGTTGCACAACTTGCGTGAATTGGAGCTGGCGGATAATCCCATTCCGCCCGGCGAGCGCGAGCGCATCGCGCAGCTCGTGCCCCACGCGAAGATCGAGTGGTAATCGAGCGATGCCAGCGCAAGCCAGCTATCTCAATCGACATCCGTGGCTCCTGGTGGTCTACCTGCTGACCGTCACGTGCGCCACGTTCCTCGTCCCAGACGCGTGGAAGCCCGTCCTGGTTCCGTCGCTGATTTTGCTGCAAGTGGCAATCCTGGCTTGGTTCGGCAAGCTCGATCACTCCATCGGCCGCATTCTCGAACGCCTTAAGTTCCTGTTTCTGTTTCTGATCGCCGCAAACGCCCTGCTGCCCGGGCCCGACACGGATCGTCATTGGGCCTTGTTCTCGTGGCTGTCGATCAATCTGACCGGCGTGCAGGCCGGCATCTTGATGTCGGCGCAGATTCTGTTGGTCGTGTTGACGACGCACGTCGTGCGATCCATCGGCGATGAGCGCGCCTTCATCAACGGCTTGCGGTCAATGCGCATCGCGCCGCTGATGGCGTATTCGCTCGATACCACGCTCGCGCTCCTAGACGGCTCGCTACGCAAGTCCGGCGGCGGGGGCGGCGGTGGGCGGGGCGACGGCTCCGGCGGCGGCGGAGGAGGTCACGGCCGCCAGCGAGGACAAGGAAGTTGGCTGAGTCTCTTTCGCCGCGCGAAGCCCGTGGAAGGCGCTGCGACGACGCAAGACGCTGCCGCGCAACCGGCCGGCGTGCTGGCGTTGTTTCACGCCCTCAAGCAACGCGACCTGACGCCGTTCATCGACAAGATCAACCGCGGGCTGGACGACGCCGCGAATCACGCAGAGCGCCTCGGGCTCAGCGACCGCCGCGCGCACGACGTGGGCGTGATCGGCGGCATCGGCGCCGTGATGATGGCCTTCAAACTGGTGAAGGTTTTGCCGGGCGTGCCGGTTTTGCAGGGGGCGAAATCGATCTTTTTTATCCCGCTCTATATGTTGGCTGCCGACCGGACGCATTCTCGTTGGGGAGGGACAATGGCCGGTGGTATCATGGGATTTATCGCCTTCCTGAACGGCGACAGTCGCTACGGCATCTTCGAAGTGCTGAAGCATGTCGTGCCTGGGCTGGTCGTCGATCTGGTGTGGCCGCTGGTGCGGATGTTTCGGCTGCGTTTCTCGATCCTACTGGCCGTGGGATTGCTCGCCGCCATCGCCCGCACCGCAACGCAATTCGCCATGGTGTTCTGCCTGGGAGCCGACAACGTGACGCTGTTCCTGTTGCCGGCCGAACGCCTGATCCCAAACCTGATCGCCGGTTTCTTGAGCGCCTTCGTGAGTTATCCGATCTTGAAGGCGTTGGGAAGTGAAGCGCGGGAGAAGGAAAACCAGTCGAAAGCGGAGGATGAGGAGAAAAGGAGTAAAGGAGTCGAGGAATTGGGAAGTAGTAGTGAAGCAGAGGAGCAGAAGAGCAAAGTAGAAACGTAGCCGCCTGACAAATCATCGCACCCAAGAGTCTCCTTTACTCCTGTTCTCCTTTACTCCTCTCCTCCTCCGCCATGCAAGCCACTGATCCTCGCCGCCACATCGATAGCCCGCTGATGCGTGAATCCCTCGTGGGACAACACATTGGCGAGCAAACTTCGACCGAGCGCGAAATCCGCATCATTCCGGACATGAACGTGCTGTCGATCGGCGGATTGAGCATCCTCGATCGCGGCCGTGGCGCGGTGTTGCCGCTGTTGGACGAGGTCGTCGCCTGTCGCAAGAAACACAAGTTCGTGGTGGGCGTCGGTGGCGGCGCTCGCTTGCGACACACCTTCCACATCTGCCTGGACCTGGGATTGCCCACGGGCGGCTTGGCGATGGTGGCCGGCGCGGTCGATGAACAGAACAGCCGCATGATCTGGTCGCTGTTGGCCGCCAACAAAGGGATGTCGGCCAATAAGGAGAACTTCAAGGAGCTCCCCCTGTGGCTCAATGAAGGCATGATCCCGGTGATGTCGAGCATGCCGCCGTATCATTTCTGGGAACCGCCGGCCGGTCGCCAGGGCATTCCCATGAACGGCAATGACCTCGGCATGTTCCTCTTCGCCGACGTGATGGGCGGGCGCTCGATGATCTTCCTCAAGGACGAACGCGGGCTCTACACCGCGGACCCGAAGAAGGATCCCAACGCGAAGTTCATTCCCCGCATCGGCGTCCGCGAATTGCTCGCGCGCAAAATGCCGGAACTGATCATCGAACAAGCCTGCCTGGAAGCCATGCTCAATGCAAGGCATATCCGCCAGGTGCAAATCATCAACGGTTTGGAACCCAAACTCCTCGGCCGCGCGTTAGACGGAGAACACGTCGGCACGATTGTCGATGCGGATGGTTGAAAGATAGTTTGAAGTTTTCAGTGTTCAGTTTTCAGTGAGGATTTCGGTCCCGCGCAAAACCTCGAACACGAAGACTGAAAACTGAACACTGAAAACTTCACACTACCCATGCTAGCACCCTCGCGAAAATCGATTCTCAACCCGCTGGCCGAGATTAGCCTCAATACGCCCAAGACGCTTGAGGCGTTGTATCCGGCCGTGGAGCCGTTGCGTATTCTGCCGAATGTGAACGTCATCAAGATCGGCGGGCAGAGTTTTGTCGATCGGGGACGCGAGGCAATTCTGCCGTTGCGGGCCGAAATCGGCGAAGTCTGCACGAAACATCAAATCTTGATCGGCGCCGGCGGCGGCACCCGCGCGCGACATGCCTACAGCCTGGCGCTCGACCTGGACTTGCCAACGGGCGTGCTGGCCGCGATCGGCAATTCGACTTCGGTGCAAAACGCCCGCATCCTGCAGATGGTGCTGGCCGAATTCGGCGGCATTCTGGTGATGCCGGATTCGTTCCAGTCGCTCCCGATGTACTTCCGCATGGGCTGCATTCCGATCATGCCGGGCATGCCGCCGTACGAATACTGGGAGAAGCCGCCGGAGAAGGGCCGCATCCCGCCGAATCGCACCGATTCCGGCGTCTACCTCACGGCGGAGTGTCTCGGCGCGAAGCGCTGCATCTTCGTCAAGGACGAAGACGGCCTCTACACCGACGACCCCAAGAAGAACGCTTCGGCGACGCAGATTCCGCGCATCTCCGTGCAGGAATTGCTGGAGCGCAATCTCGCCGACCTCGTCGTCGAACCAGTCGTGCTGCACAACATGCTGAACGCCGTGAACGTGCGCGAGATTCAAATCATCAACGGGCTTAAGCATGGCCAACTAACCCGCGCACTGGAAGGCGAACCCGTCGGCACGATCATCTATGTAGCAGACTGAACGAATGACGAGAGTTCGGCACATTATGACACGTTGGTTCGTGCTGTCGGCAATCGCGATCTGCGTGGGCTGTGCGCCTAGCGGGCCTTTCGCGACGCCGGCCGTAACGCCGTCGGCGGCGCCGATCGAGCCAACCATGGTAACGGTGGCCGCGGCAGCTGACTTGAAGTTTGCCTTGGATGAGGTGCTTGCCGAGTTCAAGAACGAGCATCCTGAGGCAGAGGTCGCCGTCACTTATGGCTCCTCTGGTAACTTCTTCGCACAACTCTCGAACAAAGCCCCGTTCGACATCTACTTCTCCGCCGATATCGAATACCCGCGCAAGCTGATCGAGGCCGGACACGCCGATAAGGCGACCGAGTTTCAATACGCTATCGGACAGATCGTCGTCTGGACGCCAAAAGACTCGGCGCTCGATGTCGAAGGGCAAGGTATTCAGGCGTTGCTCGATCCGAGCGTGAAGAAGATCGCCATCGCCAATCCGGAGCACGCGCCTTACGGCCGCGCGGCCGAAGCGGCGATGAAAAAGCTCGGCGTGTACAATCAGGTTAAGGACAAGCTGGTCCTGGGCGAGAATATCTCGCAGACAGCGCAGTTCATCGAAACCGGCGCGGCCGATGTCGGTGTCATCGCGCTCTCCTTGGCGCTCGCGCCCGCGATGAGCGAAACAGGCAAGTACGCGAAGGTGCCGCTCGACGCGTACCCGACGATGGAACAAGGGGGCGTGATTCTGAACTGGGCGAAGGATCCGGCAGCCACTACAGAGCTGCGCGAATTCGTCATCGGCGTACAAGGTCGCGCCATTCTGAAACGCTACGGCTTCCTCTTGCCGGGGGAGTGACCGCGTGGATGGGGCGGCGCTCTGGCTCACCTTGCGACTTTCGATCGCCACGACGGCGATCCTCACGTTGGTCGGCATTCCGTTGGCGTGGTGGTTGGCGAATACCCGCTGGCGCGGCCGTTTTCTGATTGAAGCCGTCGTCGCATTGCCGCTCGTGCTGCCGCCCACCGTGTTGGGCTTCTATTTGCTCGTGGCTCTCGGCCCGCACAGCCCGGTCGGCAAAGGCTATGAAGCGCTCACCGGCAGCATGATCCCGTTCACGTTTCCCGGCTTGTTGATCGGCTCGTTACTCTACAACTTGCCCTTCGCGGTCCGCCCCTTTACGGCCGCCTTTTCCAGCGTCGACCGTCGGATGATCGAAGCCGCCTGGTGCCTGGGCGAATCGCGGCTGGGCACGTTCTTTCGCGTCGCCTTGCCGCTGTGTTGGCCAGGCGTGCTGACCGGCATCGTACTCACCTTCGCACATGCGATCGGCGAATTCGGCGTGGTGCTGATGATCGGCGGCAATATTCCTGGCGTGACGCGGACGTTGTCGATCACCATCTACGACGATGTCCAGTCGCTCGACTACGCCTCGGCCGGGCAGACGGCGCTCTTCCTGCTCGGCTTCGCCTTCGTCGTATTGTGCCTGGCCCAGCTGCTCTCGCGACGAGGCGCCTCGCTATGAGCGAAGAGTTGGTCGTCGATTTCGAAAAGCGCTTCGCAGGCGGCACGACGATCCGCGCGAACCTGCGCCGTCCCGCGCGCGAATTCAACATCACCGTGCTGTTCGGCCCGTCCGGATGTGGCAAGACGACGATCTTGCGCTCGCTGGCCGGACTGGAGCGCCCCGAAGCTGGCGAAATTCGCTTCAACGGCGAGACCTGGTTCGACGCCCAGCAGGGAATTTTCCGCACGCCGCAAGCGCGCGACATCGGTTTCCTATTTCAAGACTACGCGCTCTTTCCGCATTTGACCGTCGCGCAAAATATTGGCTTTGGCCTGCGAGCGCTTGCAAAGCAGGAGCGAACTGACCGCGTTGACGAGATGCTACGGCTGTTCGAGATCACAGGGTTGGAAAGCCGCTATCCAAATCAAATCTCCGGCGGGCAACAGCAACGCGTCGCCCTGGCGCGCGTAATGGTCCGTCGGCCACGGTTGCTGCTCTTGGACGAGCCGCTCTCGGCCCTCGATGCTTCGCTGCGCGAAAATCTACGCTGGGAATTGCGCCGCTTGCTGGGCGAGTTTCGCGTGCCGATCGTCTTGGTGACGCACGATCGCGTCGAGGCGATTGCGCTCGCCGATCAAGTCGTGGTGATGGAGCAGGGAGTAATTCGTCAAACCGGATCGGTGCAAGAGGTCTTCACGCGTCCCGCCGATTTGTCGGTCGCCAAGATCGTCGGCACCGAAACCGTGGAGCCTGGCCGGGTGATCGGCACGGAAGACGGCCTGGCTGTGGTTCAAGTCGGTGGCGTGGAACTGCTTGCGCTCTTGCCAGAGCACATCAAGGAGGACGCGTACGTGTGTATTCGTGGCGAAGAAGTTGTGTTGCAGCGTCACGTCGACGCCCTGACGAGCGTTCGCAATCGGCTGGTGGCCCGCGTCGTGTCGATCGTCCCTGAAGGTCCGATGGTCCGCGTGGGACTCGACTGCGGCTTCCGCCTCACCTCGCTCGTCACCCGCCCGGCTTGCGAGGAATTGCGCCTGCAAATCGGCGAAGAAGTCGTGGCAATGCTGAAAGCCCCGGCGATTCATCTCATCGCCCGCGGATAGCGGACTCGCTCACTAGCCCGTATCGCCAGCGAGGGGTGAGGACGTCGGTGTACAGAGCGAGATGAAACTCTCCGTTGCTAAATAGCACTACAACTGAGAGTTCGATCTGTTTCGGTATCCAGCGTCGGCTCTCCCTCGCTTGCGCTACGAGCTAGTGTCGCGGCGCAAGTTCGTACAGAAGGGACGCGCTTACGCAAACGGCCCGTCGAGGCCGATTGCCAGCTTGCCGAGCGCTTCCGTCTCGATCTGCCGCACGCGTTCGCGCGTCAGGCCGAGCGATTCGCCGATTTCTTTCAACGTGCGCGGCTCGTTGTCGTCGAGTCCGAACCGCATCCGCAGCACGGTCGCTTCGCGGCGGTCCATTGTTTCCAGCAACCTCAGCACGTGCGAGAGGTCGTCGGTCTCGACCATTTCATCTTCGGGCGTTCGCGTGCGATCGTCCATCACGATCTCGCCGAGCGACCAGCCGGCTTCCGCCTGATCGGTCTGCGGCGTGCTGTTGTAGATGCGAATCGCCTTCTTGATGATCGGCAGCTTCTTGCGCGGCAGGCCGAGCACGCGGGCGATCTCTTCCGGAGTCGGCGTGCGTCCCAGCTCTTCGGTCAACCGCGAGCTGGCCCGGCGCCACTTGGAGAGCAACTCCACCATGTAGGCCGGAATGCGAATCGTCTTAGCGGTGTTGATCAATGCCCGCTTGATCGATTGCTTGATCCAGTAGCTGGCGTAGGTGCTGAACCGCGTGCCGACGCCGGGGTCGAAGCCTTCGACGGCGCGAAGCAAGCCGAGGTTGCCTTCCTCGATCAGATCTTGCAGCCCCAGGCCTTTGCCGGTGTACCCGCGGGCGATGTTCACGACGAGACGCAAATTGGCGCGTACCATCCGGTCCCGGGCCTGCGTGTCGCCTTGGCCGATGCGCGTCGCCAATTCCTGCTCGTCCTTGGCGGACAAGAGCGCGGTCTCGTTGATCTCGCGCAGATAGGTTTCGAGCGGCGATTGCACCGCGGCGGTTGTTCGTCGACGAAGCTTAGCCATGTGTGCTCTGTGCCGTGCGCGGAAATAATTACCCCTGGGACAAACTGAACTATCGACCCGCCAGGTGGGGATTCTCGACCTAAGCGTCGACAAGGCTTGGTGTGCGGAATGTATTCCGCGGACGCAAGATAGCGATCGAAACGGACGGTCTGATAACAACCGCCGAACACACCTCAGCGACGCGTCGCTCGTGCCAGTTGTGAGGATTGCCCGCGAATCTATCGCGCACGCGGGTGCGCCTTTTCGTAGGCGGCGCGGAGGGCGGCGGTGCTGACGTGCGTGTAGATTTGCGTGGTCACCAGGCTCTTGTGACCGAGCAACTCCTGCACGCTGCGGATGTCGGCGCCGCGATCCAACAGGTGCGTGGCGAAGCTATGTCGCAACGTATGCGGCGTTGTGCGCTGGTCAAGGCCTGATTCGCGCAGATACTTTTCCAGCAAGCGCCCCACGCTCCGCGTCGTGAGGCGTTTTCCTAATCGGCTTACGAACACCGGCGCAGCCAACCCCTGCTTTTCCTTGGGATGTAATTTGCGTTCGCCGAGCCAGGCGCGCAATGCCCTGGACGCATGCGAACCGATCGGCGACAACCGCTCGCGGCGTCCTTTGCCGCGGACGCGTAACACGTCGGCGGCGAAATCGAGATCGCCGTCGTTCAACCCGACCAGTTCGCTGACGCGCAAGCCGGCGGAGTAGAGCGTTTCAAGGATCGCCCGGTCGCGCAGCCCGCTGGCGTTGGCCACGGTCGGCGTTTCCAGCAGGCGGCCGAGTTCGTCGGACGAAAGAAAATGCGGCAGGTGCCGGCTGCGGCGCGGCGTGCGTAACGGCTTGGCCGGATTGCTCTTGGCCCAGCCTTCGCGTTGGCCGAAGCGAAAAAAGCTCCGCAACGCGGCCAGCCGCCGGGCGATCGTCGTCTTGGCGTACTGCTGTTGGTGCAGGTGCGCGAGATAGCCGCGCAGATCGAGCGTGGTCACATGCCCCGCGTCAGGAGCATGGCCGCCGTAGCTCTCGCCCAGAAACGTGGCCAGATTCGCCAGGTCTTCGCGGTAACTCTTCAACGTCAACGCCGAAGCATTCCGCTCCGCGTTTAGATACTGCAAGAACCGCCCGACCTCGGTTTGCATGGCAGGGTGCGATTTTCACTTTACCGCGGAGGCGTCTAGGAGTTTGAAGTTTTCAGTTTTCAGTTTTCAGTGTCGCTTGAATGCCCGTGTACTGAAAACTGAACACTGAAAACTTCAAACTCGCTTCCGTTCGATTCAGTCTGCCAATGCGATACCGCCTAGCTTTCGTCCAAATCGCTCGACATCGGCAGCTCGAAGCGGGGCCGCGTTGCGGCCTGTTGTTGCTTGCTTTCCTGGCGAATTTTTTGGCTCAGCACCGCCGCGTCGTACCAGGAGAAGCTCAGCTCCGGGTTCGAGGCAAAACGGCCGAGCGTCCGCAGCGTTTCCGCGCGGCTGTGATCGTCGTACAGGAAGACGTAACGTTCGTCTCCCTTGACCAGCGCCAGAACATTGATGTCTTGCGTCACGTGAGTTCCTTGCTTGCGTCAAGCCGCGACGTTGTGCCGGAGCGATCCTTCGCCGCCGTTAGCTACTCATCGGCTTTCCGGCCACCGCCACACCACTCGCGATTCTCCGGCGCCGCCTCGCGCCGAAAGCATCTCGCTGATGTGCATGTGGCAGCAAAACCGCGTAAAATCGTCGGTGCGTTCCAGGTACGCGCGCCAGTCGCCGGCGCGTTGGTCGTTGCGGAAGTAGTAGTAACTCTCGAGCGCCGTGGTAAAGTCGGCGTCGTTGCCGTGATAAATCCGCGTATGCTGCAAAAC
>JALHLM010000122.1 GCA_022844585.1 Pirellulales bacterium
TCACGGTCCCGTCGGTATTCGCCCAGTGACCGAGCAACATCTCGCGATCGATGATTGCATTGCCGCCACTCAGGTTATACACGCCCGTGCTGCCGCGGCCGTCGCCGATCAGCATGTCGGGCACATTGGTAATTTCATTCAAGTCATTGCGAATGGCTTCAACGCGGAGTGTGCCACCGGTCTGATTCAAAACACCCTCGCTGCCGTTTTCGCCCGCGACATGCAGACGATTCGCGTTCGTGAAGGTGCCGCCGGAGAGGTTGAAGGTGCCGTTGCCGCCGGCATTGGTGCCTGCGCCTGGGCCACCGATGTAGCTCCAGCCACCAGCGCGAATGTTGCCGCCGGTCTGATTCAACACGCCGACCGCCGGATTTCCGGCGTCGTCGCCGCCACCGACATGCAGTTCATTGCCCAATTGAACGTCGGCGGTGCCGCTGACGTTCATTTCTCCGTTCGAATTGGTCCAGTGACCGATGGCGATATTGGTGGCAACCTTCAACTGGCCGCCCGAGATGTTGTAAGTGCCCTTGCCGCCGCCAGTGCCGACGTCGGAGATGATCAACTCGTGGCCGCGGACTTCGAACAGACCGCCCGTCTGATTGACCGTCGCTTGGGCCGCGCCATCGCTGACGTGCGTACGGCCGTTGAAGGAGGCGACGCCGCCGGAAATGTTGAAAGTGGCTTCGCCGGCGCCCTGTCCGATGTAGTTCCACGCGTCATTCGGGTTGCCGGCGACCTGGCGCAACTCGCCCCTTCGAGATCGAAGGTGCCGACGCCGCCGACGCCCAAGTGGAACCGGGCGTTCTGATCGAAACCTTCTGGCGAGTTATAGAGCAACTGACCGCCGGTCAGGCGAGCGTGGCCTGTGCCGCCATTGACGCCGATGTTGAAATTGGTGAACGCGTCCATGACGCCGCCGGTCTGGACGTATTCGCCGGTCGAACCGGCTTCGTCTCCAATGAACACAGCCCCGTCCGGGGAGATTTTGCCCCCGGCCACCATGTTGACCCGGCCGCCACCACGGACATGCACTTCGTTGATAAAGCCGACGTCGGACGAAATCGTCGCGGGCAGGGCAATTCCAATGATGGCGTTGTCGGCCGGGGCAGGCTGGGATCCCAGATCCCAGTTATTGCCGACCGTCCAATTGGTCGGGTCGCCGGCGTCATCGCCCTGCCAAGAGACATCGGCAGCGCGGAGTGTTCCGCTGGCTGCTGAAAGTGAAAGAAGCATGCCCAGGCCAAGCCCGCAGCGTCGTACGTCGCGCCGCAGCGCGATGCGCAGAGAACCAATCATGAGTTCCCGCCTTTCAGCGAATCAAATCAAAGATGTGTGTGGGTCGGTATGCGATGAGTGAGTGAATTGCCGCCTTACGTCTCGTGCCGCAAGCGAACGCCGCGCACGAGGAATCTCAATGTGCACACGGAGTCTAAACGCAAATGAAACAGCGATCAAGTGATTTCTCAAAAAAGTTTTTACTTCCCCACGGTTTTTCGCTTGAGCGCAACTTCCTTGCGTCCGCGCGCGGCGTATGGTTGGATAATTCGCAGGGGGAACCACCGATGTTTTCGCGACTGTTTTTGACCAACGTATCCATCGCGCTCATCTCCTGCGCGATGGTACAAAATAGCTTGTTTTTCAGTGTTTTGTCGCGATCGGCGGCCGCTCAAACCGCGCCGCAATCGACCTCGCAACCGAGCGACCCGGCCGACGAAGCGACGTTGAGAAGGCTAATCACCGAAAAGCCAGATAACGCGCAGGCGATCGACGCATTGGCGACGCAGTTATTGGCTCGCCAGGACGTCGACGGCGCCATCGCGGTGTTGCAGGCCGGCCTGAAACATGCGCCACGCAATGCGGCGCTGAGCCATCGACTCGGCGTCGCTTACTATCGCAATGGAAAACTTGCTGAAGCCATTGCCGCCCTCTATCAAGCCATCGAGTTCGACCCCAAATACACGGAAGCTCGTGTCGATCTCGGCGCGATGCTGCTCGAGCAAGGACGGTTGATGGAAGCGTCGGAAGTCTATAGCGGCCGAGTGCGCCTGTTTCCCGAGGATGCGAATGCGCATAACGATCTTGGCGTCGTGCTGACGCGACTGGGAAGCATCGAAGAGGCGAAGCGCGAGTTTTCTGACGCGGTGCGCTTCAACCCGAAACATGCCGACGCGCACTACAACCTTGGCTTGGCGCTCAGCAAGGAAGGCTCGCAACTAGCCGCGATCGACGAATTGCGCACTGCCATCAAGCTGCAACCGGCCTATGCGGACGCGTACTATCACCTGGGGAAAATTCTCGCTACCACGGGTCGCGCCGAGGAAGCCATCGCGCAATTCGACGAAGCACTGCGACAGCGGGCCAACTATGGTGAGGCGCATTACCAGGCCGGTCAGGTGCTGCTCTCCCAGGGGAAAACCAAGGAAGCCGCGACGCGCTTCACGGAAGCACTGCGACTAAATCCGTCTAGCGTGCAAGCGCGGTACTCGATGGGCGACGCGCTACTACGCCAAGGTAAACCGGCCGTCGCCGCGGCGCAGTTCCGCGAGGCCATCCGACTACGCCCGGGCCACGCCGAGGCGAATTACAAACTGGGGATGATTCTTTCCTCGCAAGGAAAATACGACGAGGCCGCCATGTGTTATCGCGACGCGCTCGAAAACCGGCCTGACTGGCCGGAGGTCGAGAACAATCTCGCCTGGCTGCTGGCGACGCATCCGAACGATCAATCGCGCCGTCCGGAAGAAGCCGAACGTCTGGCGGCGGCCGCGGTCGTGGCGGCCAAGGCCAAGATCCCGCTGTTGTTGGACAGCCTGGCGGCCGCGCAAGCCGCGAACGGCAATTTCCCAGCGGCGGTCGCCACGGCCGAAGAGGCCGTCGCCGCAGCCAAAGCGGTGGACGATGACGACCTGGCGAGCCAAATCGCCGGTCGCCTCAAGCTCTATCAGGCCGGGCAGCCGTATCTGGAAAAGCCGTCAAAATCGCCCTAGCCGGCATCGTTTTCGCTGGCGGATATTAACCGCGAAATACGCGAAAGGACGCGAAAAAGGGGGCGAAAAGCGGGTGGAGCGTCAGACACGCGGCTGGAGTCACATCGCATTCGTTGGCTACAAGTGATTGCGACCTCTACCTTTCGCGTGTTTCGCGGGCTCCATGGTTCCAGCTTGCGAGTCCGCGAGCCAGATTGTTATAGAAGCACTGCCCTGCCGCCTGTGGTGGAACCAAGGCCCCTTCGCCGGTTTGTCGTCGGCTGCGGCCCAACTCGTTGATAGCAGGAATGCGACACGATGACGGCCACGCACCACCATCAACATGAGCCCGAACAGGGATTGCGCTCCAACAGCTTTCTGGGGCTGATCGGTACCCAGGCGCTCGGCACGACCAACGACAATATCTTTCGCTGGCTGGCGATCGGCATCGGGAAGGACTTTGTCCCGGCGTCGTCGGCTTCGACCGTGTTGGCGGCGGGCCTGGCGTGTTTTGTCTTGCCGTATTTGCTACTCGCCGCGCCGGCCGGATATCTCGCCGATCGCTACAGCAAGCGGAGCGTGATTGTCTGGTGTAAGGTCGCCGAAATCGGGCTGATGATCGCCGGCGTGGCGTCGATCTTGATCGGCAATTTGTATCTGATGTTCGCCGCCGTGTTCTTAATGGGCGCGCAGGCGGCGCTCTTCGGCCCGGCGAAATTCGGTGCGATTCCCGAGATGTTGCGCGCGAACAAGATCTCGGCCGCGAACGGCGCGCTCGGCCTAGCGACGGTTGTTTCGACCGCGCTCGGCGGGGCGATCGGCAATTGGCTCAGCGACCGCATGGGACATCGCGGCGTTGAGTTCCCGCTCTGGACCGCAGCGGCGGCGCTCACGGTGATCGGCATCGCGCTCGCCGGATGGCTGTGCAGTTTGCGGATCGCGCAGCTTTCGCCGGCGAATCCGTTGCAAACTTTTCCTTGGAACGCCCCGGCGCAAACGTGGCGCGATTTGCGCGCGCTGGCCAGCAGCCGGCCGATGCTCCGCGTCGCGATTGGCGAGGCGTTCTTCTGGTCGTTGGCGTCGTTGGCGAATATGAACATCGACCAGTACGCCTTCGAAGGAGGCGCAAGCGAGCAGGAACAGATTGTCCCGTTGCTGCTAGCGCTCGTCGTCGGCCTCGGGATTGGCAGCGTACTCGCCGGATGGTGGTCGTCGGGGCGCGTCGAATTGGGCATTCTTCCCCTCGGCGCCGCGGGGTTGGCGATTAGCTCCGTCTGGCTGTATTTGGTGCACGGTGCGCTGGTCTACAACGATTCGATCTGGAACGACAACTACTTCACGACCTGCTGTTTGCTGTCATTCCTGGGTGCGAGTGCCGGGTTGTTCGACGTGCCGCTTGCTTCGTACTTGCAACATCGCAGCCCGCCGCAATCGCGCGGACAGATGCTGGCCGCGACGAACTTCCTCGTGTTTTCCGGCACGTTAGTGACCGCCGGCATTTATTGCCTGATGCGATTGCCGATCGGCGGCGGCGAGCCGGCGTTTTCGGCCCGCGAGGTGTTTCTGCTGGCCGGTTTGGCCACCGTGCCGATTTTCATCTACATCGTGCTACTGCTGCCGCAGGCGACGATTCGGTTCATCCTTTGGCTCTTGAGCCACACGATGTATCGCTTCCGGATCCATGGGCTCGACAACCTGCCGGAACGGGGCGGCGCCGTGCTGGTGGCCAATCACGTCAGTTGGATCGACGGCCTCGTGCTGTTGCTGACTTCGTCCCGCCCGGTGCGCTTCGTGGCCTATGCCCCGTACGTGCAGATTCGCGGGCTAAGCTGGATTGGGCGCGTGATGGGGGTGATTCCCATCGGCCCTGGTCCGAAAGCGATCAAGCATGCGCTCGATACCGCCCGCAACGCCGTGCTGCATGGCGAACTGGTCTGCATTTTTCCCGAAGGGGCGATCAGCCGGGACGGCGAAATCGCCGATTTCAAGCCCGGCATGCTCCGCATCGTCGAGGGGACCGGTGCACCGATCATTCCGGTCTTTCTGGACAAACTGTGGGGGAGTATCTTTAGCTATGAACGGGGGCGTTTGTTGTGGAAATGGCCGAAACGCTGGCCGTTTGACGTCGCGGTGCATTTCGGAACTCCGCTCGAGGCGCCGTTCGATGTCGTCGGCGTACGTGAAGCGGTCGTTCAGTTGGGGAAACAATCTGTGGCCGTACAAGCCGATCCAGCCATGATCCCGCCACGCAGTTTTCTGCGGATGTGCCGGCGGCTCTGGAAACAGCCCAAGGTGGCGGATTCCTCCGGCAAGCAATTGACGGGCGGCGAACTGCTGATCGGCGCGCTCGTGTTCCGCCGTCTGCTCCGCGACATCCTGAAAGACGACGGAAAGTACGTCGGTTTGCTGATTCCCCCGTCCGTAGGCGGCGTGCTGGCCAACGTGGCGCTACCGCTGTGCGGCAAGATCGGCGTCAACCTGAATTACACGGTCTCCACCGAGATCATGGATTCTTGCCTCAAGCAGTGCGGCATCCGCCATGTGCTGACGAGCAAGCGCGTGATCCAGAAGCTGGAACATCTGAAAGTCAACGCTGAACTGGTGTACCTCGAAGATTTGCTGCGCAAGGTCACCAAGGTCGACAAGGCCATCGCGTATGTGATGGCGAAGTTCTGGCCCATGCGTACGCTGGAGCGGCATTTAGGCTTGAATCAGGTCGGTCTCGACGACCTGCTGACGGTGATTTTCACGTCCGGCTCGACGGGCGATCCCAAGGGCGTGATGCTCACGCATGGCAATGTGGCCAGCAACATCGACGGCATCGCGCAGAGCGTGCGGTTGACGCCGGACGACGTGTTGATCGGCACGTTACCGTTTTTCCATTCGTACGGCTTCACCGCCACGCTTTGGTCCGTGTTGACGCTCGACCCGATGGGTGTTTATCACTTCAGCCCCTTGGAAGCCGGCGTGGTGGGCGAGTTGTGCGCGAAGTACCGCGTGACGATCTTCATGTCGACGCCGACCTTCCTGCGCTCGTATCTGAAGCGCTGCCCGCCGGAACACTTCGCCACACTCGACGCGGTGTTCGGCAGCGCGGAGAAGTTATCGAGCGAGTTGTGCGACGCTTTTGCGAAGAAGTTCGGTGTGCGGCCACTGGAAGCCTATGGCGCGACGGAACTCTCGCCGCTCGTATCCGTCAACGTGCCGAAACATCGTGCGCCCTCGACCGGCGGACCGTGGGTGAAGGAAGGCACGGTCGGGCGGCCGATCAAGCATTTGCAAACCAAGATCCTCGATCCCGAGACGGACGAACCGCTCGGCGCCGGCGAGGCCGGCATGCTTTGGGTCAAAGGCCCCACGGTGATGAAGGGCTATCTCGATAAGCCGGCGCAGACTGCGGAAGTCATTCGCGACGGCTGGTACAAGACAGGCGACATTGCTCGCATCGACGCGGACGGGTTCATCGAAATCACTGGGAGATTGAGTCGGTTCTCCAAGCTTGGCGGTGAAATGGTGCCGCACTTGAGGATCGAAGACGAGATCAACTTGATTCTCGGCCACGATCACGAAACTCTTCGCGCCGCAGTGACCGCCGTGCCGGATGCGAAGAAGGGCGAGCGCCTCGTGGTGTTGATGCTCCCGTCGGAAAAGACGCCGCGCGAAATCACGCATGAACTGACCGCCGCGGGCTTGCCGAATCTCTGGATCCCCGACGTGCATAGTTTTTACACGGTCGATGAAATGCCGGTCCTCGGCACCGGCAAGCTCGACCTGAAAAAGCTCAAAGACTGGGCCAAAGAAAAAACCGCGCAACCGGTTCCCACTGGCGCCTAAGTACAATAGCTGGTGCCGCGACAGCGCCGACACTAGCCCGCAGCGCAAGCGAGGGAGTGTAGATGATGGCTACATCGGGAGATCGAACTCTCGGTTGCATTGGGTAAGCGCAACTGAGAGTTTCAGCTCCAACGGTAGACGTCGTCGTCTCTCCCTCGCTTGCGCTACGGGCTATTGGAGAAGATTTCGCAGCACACAAGCTCCTTTACTCCTTTACTCCTTTACTCCTTTACTCCTCGCACTCCTCCCCCATGTCCGCCCGGCACAGTTCTCGCCGCGATTTTCTCCGCGGTAAGGCGGCGCGCGACGTCGTGACCGACTGGCTGGACGCCGTGCCGTCGACATTGGACGTCGCGCCGGTCGACACCGCGGGGCGCTATCTCATTTCGCTCAAGCGTCGCGCGATGGCCTGTGATTTCGTGGTGTTGCTCAATGCGGGGCAACACGATGCCGGGCCAACGCTCGCGGTGCAGGCGCTCGACTTGATCGAAGGACTCGAGGCGCAGCTCACCATTTATAGCGATACGAGCGAAGTGCTGGAGATCAATCGCGCGGCGGCCGAACGCCCGGTGGTCGTCGAAGAGCGGCTGTTCGAGCTGCTGCAGCAGGCCGTCGCGTTGCATCGCGATACCCAAGGCGCGTACGACATCACCGCCGGTCCGCTCAGCAAGGCCTGGGGGTTTTTTCGCCGCCAAGGGGAAGTGCCGGATGAAGCGGCGCTGGCCGAGGCGCTCGCCAAAGTCGGTAGCGAGAAATTGTTGCTGGACGCGGAACGCCAGACCATCGCCTTCGCGCAACCGGGCGTGGAATTGAACCTCGGCGCGATCGGCAAAGGCTACGCGCTCGATCGCTGCGCCGAGTTGTTGCTCGCTGGTGGCGTGGCGAACTTTTTGATTCATGGCGGCCAGAGCAGCATCATCGCGCGCGGCGCACGCGCGACCGGTCGTCCGGACGAGCAGGGTTGGTCGATCAGCATCGGCGATCCGCTCCGCCCGGGCAAATCCCTGTTGGAGTTCCCCGTCGTGGATCGCGCCGTCGGCACGTCGGGCACGCAGTTTCAATTCTTTCGCCACGCCGGCGAGCGCTATGGGCATATCATCGACCCGCGCACCGGCTGGCCAGCCAAGGGTGTGCTCAGCAGCACGGTTCTCGCCCCGACGGCCGCCGAGGCCGACGCCCTCTCGACGGCATTTTTTATTCTCGGCCCGGACGGCACAGAAGCCTATTGCGCCACGCGTCCGGAAATAGCGGCGTTGTTGGTTTGCCCTGCCGAAAAGCCCGGCGAGCAGATTATTCACCAGTTCAATTGGCAAGCGGTCGATCCTGACGAAACCGCCGAGCTGCAGAATCTTGGCGAGTAAGCCCTTGCCAGAGGGCCACGATATCGGGGTCTTGAACTGCTGTGGCGAAAGACGCTACTGCGATTGTCGTGTCATTTCCTGGCCGTCCAGCATCTATGATCGCACGGCGTTGCCCCACCGCGTAAAAGCGCCGTGACCGTTCGAAATGAATGCTCGCCCGCGCTAGTCGCCGTCGCGCCGGCAGGGTAAATTATGCTGCGATGCCCCCCAAATGTTCGCTGTTCTGGAGTCCGTCCTCCATGTTGCGATTCATGTTCACAGCGTGCTGTTTGCTGATCTTCCTGGTCGTTCCCGCGGGCGCGCAGGATTGGACGCGCTTTCGCGGACCGAACGGCGCTGGCGTGAGCGAGGCCTCGACGGTTCCCACGACGTGGACGGATGCGGATTTCAATTGGCGTGTGGAACTGAAGGGCGTCGGACATTCGGCGCCGGTGATTTGGGAAGACCGCATCTTCATCACCAGTGCGGATGAAAACACGGCGCTGCGGCACGTGCTGTGTCTGGCCGTAAGTGACGGCCGCATCATCTGGCAACGCGATTTTCCTTCCGAGGTGCATGACAAACACGCGCGAAACAGTTTCGCCAGCAGCACGCCTGCCGTCGACGAGAACCATATTTATCTTTCCTGGTCGACGCCCGAGCACTACACCTTGCTGGCGCTCGATCACGACGGCCAGGACGTTTGGGAGCGCGATCTGGGTCCGTTCGCTGGTCAACACAGTTCCGGCACGTCGCCGATTGTGTATGAAGATATAGTGATTCTCAACAACGAACAGGACGGACCGAGTTTTCTGATCGCCGTCGACGCCGCGACCGGCAGCGATCGCTGGCGCACGCCGCGCGTCGCAAACATGGTTTCGTATTCCACGCCGTGCGTGTATCAAGGCGCCGATGGCAAGCCGCAACTGATCTTCAACAGCACCGCGCACGGCATCACCGGGCAAGATCCGCTGACGGGCCGGACGCTATGGGAGCACAACTGCTTTAAGCTCCGCACGTGCAACTCGCCGGTGGTGTTCGGCGATGTCATCCTGGGAAGTTGCGGCTCAGGGCAAGGCGGCAACTATGTTGTCGGCGTGCGGCCGCCGGCGGATGGTCAACCGGCCGAAGAGGTGTTTCGTCTCGAAGGCAAAGTTCCCTATGTGCCGACGCCCGTCACGAACGGCGAACTGGCGTTTCTTTGGGAAGACAAGGGCGTCGTAACTTGCATCAACCCGGCCGGCAAGGTGCTGTGGCGCGATCGCGTCGACGGCAATTTTTCAGGCTCGCCGATTCGCGTCGGCAACTATCTCTATTGCCTGGCCGAAGACGGTGATTGCTTCGTGCTGCAAGCCGGGCCGAAGTTTAATCTTGTGGCCCGCAATCCCACCGGCGAAGTCAGCCGCAGCACGCCCGCCGTGGCTGCCGGGATTCTCTATCTCCGCACCGACACGCACCTGATCTCGGTGGGCGGCAAGTAAGCAGATACCGTCGATAACAACGCAACTACTTCTTCTTGTTGCCGCCGATATTGCTGAAATCGAGGTATTGGAAGTCGCCCACGGTCACGCTTTGATTCGCGCGGGAGTATTGGATCGTGCCGGCGCGGGTTTCTTTCGGCGGGTCGCCGATGCGTTCCACGCGACTGATCACGGCGTCGGTGTAGCCGTCACCCTTGAGCGTGATCAAATCCTTGGCTTGCGCATAAGTGAGCTTCGACGCCCAGGCGTTGAACTTTTGCGCTTCGATTTGCGTGTCGCCATTCGTTTCCAATTCCGCCGTCGGTTTGCCTTCTGAATTCTTTGGGCCCTGCCGCACCGTCAGGGCGTCAGTCGTGAGCCAGAAGCTTTCGGGATCTCTCTGATTGAAGCGGCGCGGATCGAGCTTGGCCCGCATGTCGGCCACGGGGCCGTAGACCGCCTGGACCCTGTGGTGAAAAGTCATCTCCTTGGTTTTCATGTTGCCGGTGATGGCCTCGTCGAATTCCACGCCGAGGAAATTGAGCTTCTCCGGCTTGTCTCCCGGCGCGGCGGCCGACGGAGGTGGTTGTGCGATCGGATTCTCCATCAACGGATTCTGCGAGCCGAATTGCACGCTTTGCAGCGAACCGTGGCCGTGTGCCAAGAGATCGCCTGATTCCTGATCGATTCCCAAGTCACGGGCGCGCAATTCGCGATACGCGACGAGCTGCCCCAGTTCATAAAGATACTGATAGAGATGCACGTCGCCGGTGCAATCGATCCGCGCTAGCTTCGTCGGCGCTTCGTGCGACGCGCCCGGCGATTTGTCCGCCATGCCGCGTTGGAAGTTGATCGGCTCCTGCATCGTCACCTTCAATTCGTTGGCCTTCAGCACCTGCTGTTCTTGCCGCGCTTCGGCCTGATGGAAGCGTGCGATGAGGCCGTCGAACTCCATGCCCGACTGCCAGGTGACTTGCAGCGGCTTCGGTTCCGGCAGCGGATTTCCGTCCAGATCGCGGTCGATGAAGATGTCCATCTTGCCCGCGCCCGGCGCCAACAGCAGGTTCGCCGTCTGGTCGAGCTCGATCCGCGGCGCATCGAGCGCCATGCCCCGGGCTTCGACATGCGCGGGCCGTCCGGTGATCGTAACCAATGATTGCTGCGGCGCCTGCTGCGTGAGGTGCACGCGGTCGCCGGTCAAGCGCATCGGCTTGTCGTCCGGACTGGCGGTTTGAATCTCGTTCAGCTCGACGTTCTGATCGATGACCAACTCCGCCAGCCGCGCCTGGGGTTCGTCGAGAATCAACTTGATGCGCAGGTTCTTGCCGCGCACGTCGAACCGCTGCGCGGGCGGTGCATCGGCTGGTTGTTGCGCCAATAGATTGGGCGCTGCGTTCAGCGGCGTTGCGCTGGCGATCGGCGCCGTCGATACGGCACTCACACCGCCACCTTGCGCCGCTTGCAAATACACACTGGGCTGAATGACCGACGTCGTGATGGAAGTCGGAACGAAGTTCGCTGGCGCGATGGGCGCGGGCTGTTCGAAGTACGTCTCCAGACGATCGACCTGCCCTTCAATCTGCGTCGAGTTGAACTTCACATCACCCGTGGCCAATAACCGATTCGGCGTGGGCTTCGACTTCGTGCCGTCCGGCAATTGAACGCCGGGAGTCAGCCAGGCGTGGATTTCATTCGCCGCCAGGTCGCCGCGCGCGAACGATTTCACATACGCGCGACCCGTGACCGAGAGGACCTGCATTCCTTCGTGCGGGCGCAGCCGCGCTTCGTGCGACCAACGGGCTTCGATGGGATCGTCCGGCTGATCCGGCAACGTGCCGCGCATCCAGCCGGGGCCGATCGCCAGAAAGCTGCCTATCTCGCCCTTGGTCGCGCCGGGGGCGAAATGCAACTCTCGGGCTTGAATCTCATTTGCAGCTTGCGAGACGCGCACTTGCTCCCCTTGTCGCCGCGCCTGAAGCATCCCGCTGCGCGTGCGCAGATCGTAGGCCAGGTACTCGCCGCGAGCCTCGATCTTGCTTGACGGCGCGCGGGCGATGACCGGGTTGCCAAACGCCTCGATCCAGGCCGGTTCCAGTTTGGGCAACTTGCCGGGCGAGGTGGAATTCGCCGCCGGCGCCTGGGCATCTTTCGGCGAGAAGTGGACCGCTAGGGTTTCGCACAACAATTGATCGCTCGGCGCGTCGGCCACCAGTCGCAGCACATCGACGTGATCGGTGAACGTCGCCACGCGGCGCTCCACATCGAACACAAACGGCCCGCGACTTGTAATCTCGACCGGCGGTTCCGGTCCTTTGGGCGTCTCCGGCGTTGCGGAAGGCTCGGCCGCTTTGTCTTCCTGCTTCACATCGTCCAGTGCCAGATGCAATTTCACGTCGTGCATCAGTTTGAAACTGTTGATGCCGCCGACGTTGGGCCCGTGCGAACCGCCGCCATTCGCGCGGTCCGGCAACAGTTCGATCCGCATTAGGCGGCCGGAACCATTCGAGCGCCCGAGGCGAAACGCGACCGGAGCCTCGGTGAAAATCTGATTGCCGGCTAGTTGCACGTCGCGCGTGCGCACGAGCAGATCGTCTTCCGGACCGGGATCTTTCTGCCGGCTATGGATCGTGATCTCGCCGGTCAGGTCGCCGCCGATCAACTTGCCGACCCGGGCCATGCGGATGTTGAATTCCTCGAACTGCAACACGGCGCCTTCCGGCGCGCGCATCAATACCGCGCGGCGAGCTTTGGCTTCGTTATCGAGTTGCTCGTGATCGTCTGGCAGCAAGACGACGGTGCAGGGACGGATTTCCACGCGCCCCTCGCCCAGCGTCTTGTAGTCCTTGAGGATCAACATCCCTTGACTGGTTTCCAGCACCTTGGCGTTGTCGAGTTCCCAATCGCCCGGCTTAAAAAAGACTTCCAGCCTGCGATGCTGCTCTTCGACGGCGTTCTGAATCCGCCCCGGCCCGTGCTGTTCGGTCACGCGCACGGCGCGTCTTGGCGGTTCGATGAGCGGCACCGCGGTCAAGCGGAACGCGACAAACGCCACGAGCACAATGCTGAACGCCAATCCCGCATGCTTCGCGCGCGACAGCCGCGGATAACGCTCAGGCGTCCAAGCGTCCCAGCGAGCACGGGCGGCTTTTAGCGAATAGGCGGACATGTGGAACAATTGTGCTATTGGATGGACGGAGGACTAATTGGAATGACGAAGTTCTAAATCTGAATGTCGAATCAAATTCGAATGACTGAATGACGAAAGTTCCGCTGCCAGACATCTGTCCTTCGAGCTTCGACATTTGGACTTGATTCGACATTCAGATTTAGAACTTCGTCATTACTCATACTTCCTCACCAATTCTTCCCAGCGGCGTTGCGATTTCAGAATCATCTCGACGGTCTCGCGGACCGCGCCTTCGCCCCCTTTGGCACTGGTCACGTAGTCGGCCGCCTGGC
>JALHLM010000123.1 GCA_022844585.1 Pirellulales bacterium
CAACCTAACCGGAACACTCACCGCAATCGGCAGAGTCGCGAATGCGACCTAGCCATCCCCGCGGTGAGTCCCTGGCGACGCCTAGATGGAAGCGGTCGGTACCGCCTGTTTTGCGGCCGATCGAGCGTCGCCACCCATGTCCCCCTTGGAGGAATCTGCATGTTGGCATCGCTGTTTGTCGTCGCTGCGCTCTCGGCCGCCCCTGAGGCCAAGCCGAATCCTGAGGCCAAACCCAAGACCGAAGCCACGGATTTGCACGCCATCGAGAAACGCATTCTGCAAGAGACCAACCGCGTGCGCCGCCGCCACGGCCTGCGTCCCTTGCGACTCGATCACGGCCTGTTGAGCAGTGCTCGACGACACACCAGTTGGATGACGCGACGTCGCTCCTTGCAGCACACGTCGGCCCCGGTCGCGGAAAATATCGCCATGGGCCAGCATACTGCGCCGCAAGTGTTGGACGACTGGATGAACTCGCCCGGTCATCGTGCGAACATCCTCAACGCCGGCTACACGAAGATTGGCGTCTCGGCCTATCAAACGAAAAGCGGCACGGTGTTCTGGTGCCAGCAGTTCGACTAGAGCTGAGTTTGAAGTTTTCAGTGTTCAGTTTTCAGTGAGGAACGCGGCGCTCGTGAACTAGTTGCCTGGTGGGCGTGCATCGTCCATCATGCAGCGTTCTGATTTCCGCGTTCCTCGCTTTGCGTTTATCCATGCCTCCCGTCGTGATACTTGGCGCCGGCATCAATGGCGCGGCGCTCGCGCGGGAACTGTCGCTGAACGGCGTGGACGTGGTCGTCGTCGACGCGGCCGACCTGGCCTCGGGGGCGACGGCCTATTCCTCGCGCCTGATTCACGGCGGCCTGCGCTATCTCGAATACGGCGAATTCGACCTCGTCCGCGAATCGCTGGAAGAGCGCACCAGGCTCTTGAAACTCGCCCCGCAATTCGTCAAGCCGCTGCGACTGTTCATCCCCGTCGCGCATCGCTTGGGCGGATTAGGGCCAACGGTTCGCCGCTTCCTCGGCTGGGAAACCAAGGCCGATCGTCGCCGCAATGTCCCGCGCGGGCTCTGGCTCGTGCGCATGGGGCTCCGGCTCTATGACACGTATGCGCGCGATCCATCGCTGCCGCGCTACGAAGTCCATCCGGCGACAACTTCCGCCGTGCCTGGGGCGAATCGCCAGGACTACCGGTGGTTCTGCGCCTATTGGGACGCCCAGATTCGCTACCCGGAGCGATTCGTTGTTTCGCTGTTCAAGGACGCCCGCTGCGCCGCGGCGGAACGCGGTTCGTCGTTCGAGTTGTTGACGTATCATCACGTGCGACGCGAGGGCGACATGCTGATCGTCTGCCCGCAAAATGAATCAACTGCGTCCGAGCGAACGATTCGACCAATCGCCGTGATCAACGCCACCGGCGCCTGGGTCGACCTGACGTTAGCGCAAATTGAAACCCCCGCGCGCAAATTGATGGGCGGCACCAAGGGGAGCCACCTCGTCACGCACAACGCGCGGTTGCGCGAGGCCCTGCGTGGCGACGCCCTTTACGCCGAAGCCGCCGACGGCCGGCCGGTCTTTGTGCTGCCGCTCGGCGAATCAACGCTGATCGGCACCACGGACGATCGCTACGAAGGCGATCCCCGAAACGCGACCGCTTCGCCGCAGGAAGTGCGCTACCTGCTCGAAACGGTCAATCGCCTCGTGCCGGAAGCAAAGCTCACCGAGTCCGACATCGCCTTCCACTACAGCGGCGTGCGCCCGCTGCCGGCGGTCGACGCCTCGAAAACCTCGGCGATCACGCGCCGGCACTGGCTCGAAGAACACGCCGGCGGGCCGTGGCCGCTGTACTCGGTGATCGGCGGCAAACTCACCACGTGTCGCTCGCTTGCCGAAGGCGCGGCGCGCACGATTCTGTCAAAGTTGGGCGTCGAATCGAAAGAGAACTCATCGAACCGTCCGCTTCCCGGCGCAGAGAATTATCCAGCGGACGCGCAAGCTCAAGCGACTCAATTCGCGCGCTGGTCCAGCGAATCAAAGCTCGCTTCCGACCAAATCGCCGCCATGTGGCCGCTCGTCGGCACGCAGATCGACCAATTCCTCCGCGAGCGCCCAGGAAGTAGCAACGCATCACTCCTTGGCACGTCACTCCCCGTGGAATTCATCCACTGGATCATCGACCAAGAATGGGTCGCAACCCTCAGCGACCTGGTGGAACGAAGATTGATGCTGCTGCACGAACCGCAACTCCAACTGGCCACGCTCCGTGCGCTTGCCAAAATCCTGGCCGACTATCAAGGCCACGAACCATCTACGATCGAAACCAACCTCAACGCCACTACCACGCAACTAAAGAACCGCTACGGCTTGAAACCGATCCCTTAGCTCAATCATAGTTGTTGCACGGTCTCCCGACCGTGCCACGGCGGACCTATAAGTGCCTGAATGGGAGACCTTCGGTCGAGCGGGTGGCACGGTCGGGAGACCGTGCCACAACTTAGCGCTGCCGCGACTATTTCTTCTCCTAATTTCCCCCCTCCGCGTCTCAGCGCCTCCGCGGTTCAAACAGCAAACGCCCCTCCGTGCCTCCGTGGTGCCTCAATACTTCAGCCCATTCGCCCGCACATGCACCAGCGGTTCTCCGTCGCGGTGCCGTCGACCGCCGACGATTTCACCCAGCACAATGCGATGATCGCCGCTCGCAAGATTGCCCTTCACCACGCATTCCAAATGCCCCAGCACGTCCGCTAGTACGGGCAGGTCTCGCGTCGACCGTTCAATCTCCAGCCCGGTGAACGCCGGCTCGCCCGGCGCGAAGCCGCGGCCAAAGTGACTCAGTAACCGGCGCTGATCGCCCGCCAGCACATTCACCACAAACGGCGCGTCTAGCGTCAACCATTCGGCAACGTACCGGGCATGATTGACCGCAACGGTCAGCATCGGCGGCTCGAACCCGGCCTGCATGACCCAACTGGCCAGCATGCCGGTCTCGTGGCCCCCTTGCCGGGCCGTGACAATGAACAGGCCGCTCGGGATCTGGCCGAGGATGGGGGCGATATCCATGGGAGAGTCTGAAGTTTTCAGTTTTCAGTGTTCAGTTGGGGAGGAACTGCTGCGGGTTCCAGGCGGACGTGTTCGTTCAGGTAGTTCATCAGTTCGCGCAGGCGGCCGAGGTTGCGGCGGTTGAACTGGAAGACCAGTCGCGGTAAGTGTAGCACGAACTCGTCGTCACGTTCGTCGGGCAGGAAATCCCGCACGGTGAATTGCCCAGAAGCGAGGATATCCGTGAAGTGCGTTTGGATGTGCTCCAGTTGCTCGGCATTGGGCGCCGCTTGGAGCCGCACCGACAACTTGTTGCGCACATATCGCATGCTGTGATAGATGCGGTAGAACTTGAGAATCTCCTGCACTGCTTCGTCAACGCTGTCGGTGATGCGGAACAGCGCAAAATCTTCCGGCGAGATCAGTTTGTGGCCGAGCAGTTGCCGCTCGATAAATTCCTTCCATTCGAGCCAGAACGAACCGCCGGGAGCGTCGAGGAACACCATCGGCACCAGGTCGCGCTTGCCAGTTTGCACCAACGTCAGCACCTCGAACGCCTCGTCCATGGTGCCGAATCCGCCAGGCAGATTGCAGACCGCGTCGCACTCCTTCACGAACATCAGCTTGCGTGTGAAGAAGTATTTCATATGCACCAGCTTGGCGTCGCCGGCGATGATCGAGTTCGAAGACTGCTCGAAGGGGAGCATAATGTTCAGCCCCATCGAGTTATCGCGCCCCGCGCCCAGATGCCCGGCCTCCATGATGCCGCTGGCGGCGCCGGTGACGATCAACCAATCGTGCGCGGCCATAATCCGGCCGAACGCCACGGCCTGTTGGTAGGCCAACTCGTCTGGCTTCGTCCGCGCGGAGCCGAAAATCGACACCTTGCGCCGTGTACGATACGGCTGGAAAACCTTGAACGCGTACCTCAGTTCGCGCAAGGCACGGCTGAGTAGTTTCAAATCGCCGCGGCTCGGTTGGTCGGTGGCAAGCTTTTCCGCCGACTCCTTGATCATGTCGATCAAGTCTTGAATGCGGCTGGGACTGACGGGCAGGACGGGGGGCGTTCCATCGCCGTTCAACGGGGCGGGAAGCGATTCAGCGTCGGACGAATTCACGGATCAAACCTCATTTCTGTGGGAGCGCACATCATTATACTCGGCTCACCCCAGCCCGAGGGGGAAGAGAAATCCGTTCGGCCCGGATGCGAACCGCGCCCTTGGCGGCGTTGTCTAGCCCCCCATATACTCAATCGCTTCGCTCGTTTCGGCGCAAACTGTTTGTGGAACTAAGGCTATGACGCGCGTCGCCATTCTGGGGGCTACCGGCTATTCGGCCCTCGAACTGATCAAGATTCTGCTCCGCCACCCCGAGGTGGAAATCACCGTCGCCACCAGCCGGCAGGAGGGGAGCCCGCACATCGCCAGCGTGCATCCTTCGCTGGCCGGCCGGCTGGACCTGCGACTGGAAGACGTCGGGCCGATCGCGGCCGCCTCCCGGGCCGACTGCGTGTTCTGCTGCCTGCCGCACGGCGTGACGACGACGCACGTCCCCCAACTGCTGCAGACGAAGGCCAAGATCATCGACCTGAGCGCCGACTACCGCCTTAAGGACGCCTCGGTCTACGCCCACTGGTACGGCGAGAAGCACGGCGATCCGGACAACCTGCCGCAGGCCGTCTATGGCTTGCCGGAATTGTTCCGCGAGCAAATCGTCGGCGCGAAGTTGATCGCCAACCCTGGCTGCTATCCGACCTCAGCGATCCTGGCCCTCGCCCCATTACTGAAAGCTGGCCTGATCGAGCCGACGGAAATCATCATCGACAGCAAGAGCGGCGTCTCCGGCGCGGGCCGCACGCCGAAGCTGACGACCTTGTTCCCGGAGTGCAACGAAAGCCTTTCGGCATACAACGTCGGGCGGCATCGCCATACGCCCGAGATTGAACAAGTCCTCTCCACCGCGAGCGGCGCGAACATCGAAGTTATCTTCACGCCGCATCTGGTGCCGATGGACCGCGGGATTTTGTCCACCAGCTATTCACGCCCGCGCGGCGACGTCACCGAAGCCCAGCTTTTCGCGGCGCTCCGGGAGTTTTACGCGAACGAACCATTCGTCCGCGTGGTCGATCATCTGCCCGCGACAAAAGATTCGTCCGGTACCAACTACTGCGACGTCACGGTCCGCGTGGTGCGCGGCCGCGTGATCACGATCAGTTGCCTCGACAACCTGATCAAAGGCGCCTCGGGCGCGGCGGTGCAGAACTTCAATTTACTCTTTGGCTATCCGGAGACGACGGCGCTGTGAACGCATCGATTGCCTTGCCGGCAGGTTTTCGCGCGGCCGGTGTCCATTGTGGCATCAAGCGCGACACGGACAAACTCGACCTTTCGCTGCTGGTCTCCGACCGCGGCGCTGTGGCGGCCGGCGTCTACACGACGAACCTGGTCTTCGCCGCGCCGGTCGGTCTGGATCGCGCCCGCACGCCGGGCAGCGATATTCGCGTCGTCGTGATCAACTCCGGCAACGCTAACGCCTGTACTGGACCGAAAGGTGATGCCGACGCCAAGGAAATGGCCCGCCTGGCGGCAGAGGCCATCGGCGCGAAGGCGGAACAGGCCCTGGTCCTCTCGACCGGCGTGATTGGCTTTTATATCCCGATGGAAAACGTCGCCGCTGGCGTTCAGGCGGCGGCGAAGAAATTGGGAGACAGCGAGGATCACATCGTCGGGGCCGCGCGCGGCATGCTGACGACCGACACCGTCCACAAAGTCGCGGCGCGCTCGATTCAAATTGGCGGTCGAACGATCCGCTTGCTCGGCTTCGCCAAAGGCGCCGCGATGATCGGCCCGCGGATGGCCACGATGCTCGGCGCGGTATTGACTGACGCTCCGCTCACGCCGGACGTCGCGCAAGCTGCGCTGCGCAATGCGACCGAAGACACGTTCAACTGCATCACCATCGATGGCCATATGAGCACGAACGATACGGTGCTCTTGCTGGCGAACGGAGCGGCTGGCGGAAGCCCGCTCGCCAACGCGGAGTTGGAGCAGTTCCAACATGCCTTGCACGAAATCTGCGCCGAGTTGGCCAAGGCCATTCCGGCGGACGGAGAAGGCGCCACGCACCTGGTGACGCTCGACGTGACCGGCTGCAAAACGCGTGAAGACGCGCGCGTTATCGCCAAGGCGGTCTGCGAAAGCGCGCTGGTGAAAACCGCCATCGCCGGCGCCGACCCCAACTGGGGCCGCATCGTCTCCGCGGCCGGCTACGCCGGCATTCCGTTTCAGCCCGAGGGCGTGAGTCTGTGGGTGAACGACATTCAGCTTTACAAAAACGGCGCGCCTGTCCCCTTCGACAAACCGGTGGCCAGCAGATCAATCCGCGAAAACCGCGACACGAGAATCCTGCTCACCTTCTCGGAAGGGGACGCCCGCATCCGCTTTTGGACGACGGACCTGACGGCGGAATACGTGCGGCTGAATGCGGATTACACGACGTAAGTCGCGCCAGCAATTGCCGCCTAACCGACCCGGTAGTTACACTGCATTGAGTGAAGCTGCTTCGCGACCCATTGAACTGTTGATTCGCCCTGAATGCTCCGTAAACTATCTGCCGCCTTCGCGGCCGTCATTCTGATTTCCGCCGTGCTGGTGTTCTTTGGCGGCGACACGCCAGGGCTGATCGCCCCCGGCGACGTCGCGCCGCAGATCAGGGCCGGACAATGGGTGGGCGGCGACGAACCTCAATTCGCGGGCAAGATCGTCGTGGTCGACGTCTTCGCCACCTGGTGCGTCCCGTGCATTAAGACAACGCCGCCATTGATCGACGTCTACGAGGAATTCAAGGACCGCGGCGTGGTCTTCGTCGGCCTGACGACCGAGGACGGCAACTCCCGCCGCGAAGTGGAAGCCTTCCGCGAACAGATGAATATCCCCTGGACGTTGGGGATCGACGCCACGGAAACCATCGCCGAAATCGGCGTTCCGATCTTGCCGCTGCTGGTGGTGATTGGCCCGGACGGCAAGGTCCTGTCGGTCGGCGGCGATGACCGTACGCTGCGCGAAACCTTGAGTCGCGCGATCGCCTACCGGAAGGCCTCCTAGCTCACGCAACCTATGGCGCTGCTTGCACTTGGGATCAGCTGATCTTGCCGGATTGAAAGTTTTGCGAGGGTGCTGGGAATAGATTTTCCTTCCCGCGCATCTTCATCACTGTCAGGCCGGGCACCGGTGCGTCGGTCGGAGTGGGGTAAATACCGTTCAAAAGGGTAGTGAGATGAAAAAGATTTGGGGATTCGTGGCGTGCTTGGGTTTGATCGCGTCGACCGTGGGCTGCAGCCCCGCCACCGAAACCAAGGTCGATGACGCCACCAAGGCTTCGCAAGACGCCGCCGCGAGCGCCGCCGAAGACGTCAAGGACGCCGCCACGGACGCCGTGGAAGAAGTCAAGGAAGCTGGCGACGAAGCCGTCGACGCGGTGAAGGACGCCGCGACCGATGCCAAGGACGCCGCCGCCGGCGCCACGTCAGACGCCGCCGACGCTGTCAAGGAAGCCGTCGACGCGAAGTAGTCGCGATCCGGATAACCTTCCGGCTACAGCCATTTGCACACGCCCGCGAAGCCCCGCTTCGCGGGCGTTGTCGTGCGCGAAGCGCGAATTGACACGAGCCGCTGTGCCCGCCACAATTCTGGCATTCTTGTTTGCTCGTTTTCGCTGTCTGCTAGTCGTTTTTTGTTCCTGCCCGTTTTTTAGGAGCCGTGCCATGTCGTGTCGATCGCAATTGATAGCGCTGCTAGTCTTGCCGCTTTTTTTAAGAAGCGCCGACGGTGCCTTAATTCCGTCCCTCGTAGCAGCGGCTGGCTTTAATGACGCCGCGGGGATCAATCAGAACCAACCGATAGACAGCCCTTACGTGCTGAACGATTCGTTGCCAGGCCGTGGCGCCGGCGAACCAGGCTGGGCGCGGACGTGGACGGGAAGTCTCAACCGGCAGCTCGTGACGAGCGAGACCGTTCACGAAGGTGATGGCGCCGCGAGGTTCTTATCAGATCCGACGGTACTAAGCCGCGCCTTGAGCGCGGCACAGTCCGGGCCGTTTATCGTCGATCAGTACGTCCGTGCGCCGGCAGGAGGCTTCGGCGCGTTTTTTCTCGCTCGTGAAGCGAACAGCGGGGCGATTGCCACTCAAGGGCCATTCTGGCGTTGGGATGCGAACGGCAATGTCGTCGTGTTGGATGGCGAATTCAACTCGTGTACTTCGAACTGTATTGTCGAAGACACCGGCTTTAACTGGACGCCGGACACCTGGCACCGCGTGACCCTGTACGTGGATGCCAGCGCGGACCGACGCGACTACGTGTTCTTTTTTGACGGCCAGCCGTACCTCAGCAATGACCGCCTTCAGTTTCGCGGCAATCCCAACGATATGGACCGCGTGGGTTACATCGTCGACCGTGGTAATGGTTTCTTCGTCGACGCCCTGGAAATCCGGGCGTTCGCCGCGCCGCAGTTGTTCGGCGACACCGATGGCAACGGCAAGGTCGACGTCGCGGATCTCAATAACGTCCGCAACCAGTTCGGCGAGACTGGCCTGTACCTGGCCGGCGACGCCTATCCATTCGACGTCCGCGTCGACGTCCGCGATCTGAATTTGGTGCGCAATTCTTTTGGACAAACTTCGCCGGCTGCCGTGCCGGAGCCGGGGGGATTCGCGCTCGCGACAATCGCTCTGCTAACAATCTCACGCTGCGGAAAATGCAGGTCGTATTTGTCGCGAATCTAACATCTCGCCTATGGGCTGATCGCCCTAGGCAATGCCGCCGGCCTTGCATGATCAAGGCCGGCGGCTGCATTTCCATGCTCGATCGACTATCATGCGTGGCGGCAAGCTGTGGTTCCTGGATTGCCCTTATGCCTGACCGCGAGACGATCGCCGACGCCGAATGCACCGCGGCCCAGACCTGGGACGCCGGCGACCTTGCCTGCGGAGAGTTGGTGCTCGAGCTGCGCATGCGAATGCAACGCCTCGCGCCCGGGACGGTGATGTGCCTCATCACGCGTGATCCCGGAGCGATCCTGGATATTCCCGCCTGGTGCCGCATCACAGGTCATCTGTTGCGGTCGGCTTCGCCTCCACAGTTCCTGCTGGAACGTCGTCCGGAATCGTCGGAATCCAACGCCTCACGTTGATCGTCCACCTTTGGAGCGCTCGATATGCCCGGAAAATTCTGCGTTTCGCTCACTTGCGCGAAAGACGACGCCGATCGCGCGACCGTGGCATTTGTCGTGGCGAACGCCGCCGTCGGGTCGGAACAAGAGACTATCGTCTTCCTGAGCACCGAAGGCGTGCGATTGGGCGTCGCTGGCTACGCCGACGACATCGAGGAAACTGGCTTCGCCCCCTTGCGCGAATTGATCGCCAACTTCGCCGCGGCTGGTGGAACGATCTACGTTTGTTCTCCTTGCTTCAAGAAGCGCAACCTCGACGAAACCAAGCTGGTCGCCGGCGCGAAGATCGTCGGCGGCGCCAAACTGGTGGAATTCCTGGCCGGCGGCGCGCCATGCATCAGCTATTAGTCGCCGCCGCCGTTTCGCGACCAAAGATTCACGTCGATGCCTCCTGCGGATGACTTACGGCCCGCCGCCAGCTTCGATGGCGGCGATCTCGATTGCGGCAACGGCTTACTGCTGTTGATCCGCAAGCACATCGACCCTTTGTCCGCGGGGCAACTTCTCGAGATATTCTCGCGAGAATCGTCCGTCGCCGAAGACCTCCCGTCATGGTGTCGGCTGACCGGCAACGAATTGGTTGCGCATGAGCACGCGAATCGCGTTCACCGCTTCCTCGTCTCGCGTGGTCCCTTTGCGGCCAGGCATCCACAAGGTGTTGCCGCTCCTTCCGTGACCGCTCGCGAGGTTCAGGCGTCGCCAACATGGGCCGCGACACCTGAATCTCATTCCGTTCCAATCGTAGCGCCGATTCCGCCGCTCGCGGTGTTGGGCATTGGTAGCTGGCCGCGCCCGGCGTGGATGCTCCGCGCTTTGCATGAGCGTCTCTGCGGACGGTTGGACGAGAACGAGTTTCAACAAACCGCCGACGATGCGGTCCGGCTCGCCGTCGCAGCGCAGGAACGCGCCGGCGTGGACCTCTTAACCGATGGCGAACAACGCCGCGACAACTACGCCAGCTTCGTCGGCGCGCTGTTGGAAAACTGCCAGCTGGTGCCGATCACCGATCTGCTGGCCTACGTCGATGATCCAGAGCATTTTGCCGAGGAGCTGCGGGGCCTCGACGTGCCGGCCGACAAGGTGCGGCATCCGGCGGTGTTTGGCAAACTCGCCCGCAAGCGATCGCTCGCGCTGCATGAGCTGCAGTTCGTGCAAAGCATTGCGCGCGCGCCGGTCAAAGTCGCACTGCCGGGACCGTACTTACTGACGCGCACGATGTGGCTGGAATGCGTCAGCGATCGCGCCTATGCCTCGCGCGAAGAGCTGGCCGCCGATATCGTGACGATCTTGCGCACCGAGGCCGAGGCGCTTTTGCAGGCCGGTGCGGCGCTCGTGCAGTTCGACGAGCCGGTGTTGACCGAAGTCGTCCACGGCCGCACGGCCGGTAATCGGGTCTTCATGTGCGGCGCCCTCGGCGCGCGGCGCGATACGGAGGAAGAGCTCGACTTCGCCGAACAACTCCTGACGGAGACGCTCAGCGGATTGCCGACCGATCGTCTGGCCCTGCACATCTGTCGCGGCAACTGGACTACCGACGAAGGCGCGGCCCTCACTGGAGACTACGCGCCGCTGATGGGCCTGCTCTCGCGGGCGCCGGTCGGCGCGGTGCTGTTGGAAATGTGTACGCCCCGCGCCGGCGACATGGCGCTCCTGGCGGCATTGCCCAATCGACTCAGGATCGGCGTGGGCGTCGTGAATCAGAAATCGCCGCGCGTGGAGACGCTGCCCGAAGTCCTGTCCCGAGCGGAGCGGGCGATCGAGCTGTTCGGCGCGGAGCGAGTTCTCCTCCATCCGGACTGCGGCTTTGCCACGTTTGCGGATTCTCCGATCGCCGCGGCCGACGTGGCCGAACGCAAACTCGCCGTCGTCGTCCAGGCAGCGCGTCAGTTGCGCGAACGCTTCGGATAAGGCAGCCTCGCCAAGCTGCGTCAACTCTGCCGCCACGAGCGCGGTCAATTGCTGGCGATTCGTTCGCCAATCGCGTTGCGCGATTCAGCGCCGCGAAATAAATCGGCAGGTCGCGAGCCACCGCGGTCGACGCACTGACCACTGAAGGTGGTTTCCATGCCAGTTCGCGCGAGGCACGCTCCCGCGCTTAAATCGCCTTTAGCAATCGCCGTCACGCGGTTCGTGCATCGAGCTAAGTCGCGAAGCTGCCGAGAGTTAAACATCTCTTTGTTAGGTGACTCTCAAAGCACGGCAGACGCACTGGACGTACAAAGGTGCGTGAGGGCAATTGACCAGAAACACTTCGGTTTGCTGTGACTTTGAGGCCTACGCCAAAGCTATCGCGATGCGCGACGGTGGCGCAGGACAATGCAATGCGCGACGATAGATCATGCAGAACCGATACATCCGGCGACGGCGGCCAATGTAACTAGCCTCACGCCGTACGGCGGAACACCCCGGAGTCGAAGTCGTGAAACTGCGCGATTGGCTACGTTGCTTGGGTTGGAGCGCCGTGCTCATGGGTTGGGAAATCCCGCGCGCCTTCGCTCAAGAAGATACGCCTACGCTGGAGGCGGACGGCGAACCTGCGACGCTGCCGCCCATCACCGTCACGCCGCCGGATGAAGAAACAGAGGTTGTCGATGACGCAACGACTTCGGCGCAACCGGCGCCGCGCAGCCCGTACGACCTCCCGTACAGCTATCCCAGTCTGTCCGGTCAGCTATTCGAAAACCTAGACAGCGTCACGCGTCGGCCGACGAGCGTGTTTGACGATCCAAGCGAAGTCACGATCATCAATCGACAGCAGCTCGACGAACGGATGCCGCAGGACATGTTCCAGGCCCTGGAACGCGAGGTCGGCGTGCTCATGCAACGTACGGCGCGCGGCCAGGCGTCGCCGTTTCTGCGTGGGCTCACCGGCCAGCAGGTGCTGATTCTGGTCGACGGCATCCGGCTCAACAACTCGACCTTCCGCTCGGGCGCGAATCAATACTTCAACACCATTGATCCCGGGCAGGTGGAACGCATCGAAGTCCTGCGCGGCCCCCAATCGACGCTTTATGGCTCCGACGCCCTCGGCGGCGCCATCAACATCGTCACGCGCAGCGCGAACCCTTTCGACGGCATTTACCGCGGCGGCTCGTTCACCGAATACTTCAGCACGGCGGACACCGGTTCCTACAGCCGCGGCAATGTCGAAGGCTGGGTGCAGAACTCCGGCGTCTTTGCGGGGGCCAGCTACTTGAACCTCAACGACCTCGATCGCGGCGGCGATCTCGGCCGACAACCATTCACCAGCTACGACCAGTACGCGGGCGACATTAAATACAACTATTTGCTCTCGAATGATGCGCTCGTCACCGTGGCCTTGCAGCATTTCGAGCAAGACGACCTGCCGCGGAGCGACCGCTTTCCGCCGTTCGTGTTCGGCCCGCCGGTCGGCACGGCGCGCCCCACGTTCTTCGATCCGCAACAACGCGACCTGGCGTACTTGCGATTGCAGGGCGTCGCCTACAGCGGCTGGTTCGACAGCTACATGCTCACCGCGTCTTACGCACGGCAGAAGGAAGGTTCCCGCGAGATTCGCAGCGCCACGCGGACGGACATCGGTGAATTCGACGTCGATACCCTCGGCGTCAGCATGGTGATGACGAAGGATCTGGATTGGCTCGGCGCGTTGTCGTACGGAACCGATTACTATCACGACGACGTCGACGCCTTCAAAAATCGACTCAATCCCGTGAGCGGCGCGATCACGCCTGACATCGCTCAGTTCCCCGACGACAGCTAT
>JALHLM010000124.1 GCA_022844585.1 Pirellulales bacterium
AGCCGGTGGGGAGCTTTTCGCTGCTGTCCTGCCAAAGAAAACTGCCGTCCGCGTCGTTGAGCGCGACCAGGCAGCCCAAGTCGACGGCCGCCGGATAGCGCTTCAGGTAGCCGGCGCCATTATTGGTACCGACGAACACCTTGCCGTTCGCCACGACGGGATTGCCGTAGCTTTGCGAACCGAGCCGGGCGACCCACTTGATGTTCTCGCTCGATTCGCGATCCCATTCGCCGGTCTTCTTATCGAACTCGCCGATATTCCACTCTGACGGAATGTTGGTGCCCTCGGGCGTGTTGTTCCGCGCCGGCGTTCCGCCCCACTGGTTCCAGTCGCCGGGACCAGCGTGTGCGGCTTCCTTGGCGGCCGTCGTCGGCTTGGCCGGAGCGGCCGCTGTGCGAATCACCTTCTTCGCTGGCGAAGGTTGGCGGGCGTTCTGTTGGGCGAACAAGTTCGTTGCCGCCGCGACCACGCAGCCAGCCGCGAAAGCAAGCGTCAAAATGAACCAGGGGCGTTTCATGCGGTAATTCCAGGGAGAGAAATGGCAGTAGTTGAGGAGTAAAGGAGTACAGGAGAAAAGTAGTGAGGAGAAACATCTCCTTTACTTCTTTTCTCCTCCCAGCTACTCCACATCTACTCTCACGTTGTCCACAAACAGCTCCGCGTTGGTCGCGTCGCCGTAGAGTCCAGGGCTGCCGATCGTGTTCGGAATATTGTCCTCGGCCTCGATCGTCCAGGCTTCCGGTTCTTGCTCATCGCGCGGCCAGACCTTGCCCTTTAACACTGCCTTGCCGTCGACGTTCTTGGTCTGCAGCTTCACCGTATACCAGACGTCGGGTTGCCACGTGAACGGCACGCTCCAGCTTTGTTGCGGCTGCGGCGTCCAAGTGTGCAACGTCAATTGCTGGCTGGCCCCCATCAAGAATAGCTTGTAACGCTGGGCGATCACGCCCATGTCGGGAACCTTGTCATTGACCTCGGCGCCGCGTAGATCGGCCTGAATCGTGTAGTCCGACAGCGCCGGCGAGCCGAACCAGCCTTGGCTGCGCGTTCCCTTGGGAACGGTGGTCGCCTTGACCATCGCGCCGTTGCCATCGACCTTGCGCGGGCCGCGCTGCACTTCCAATTGCGGGCCACCCAGGGACGACATGCCCCACGTCCATTTGGCGAGCACCTTTTCGTCCACCAGCAGCTTGAGGCTCGGGTCCATCGCCGCCTTGAACTGCTCGGGCTGCGTGATCTTGTCGATCAACTCCAGCTTGCGAACCAGCGTCGTCCATTTCTTTTGCGGCGTGGAATCGTCCACCTTCACCGAAGGTTGCGGCGGACCGGCGAATTCGCCGAGCAGATAAACGTACAGCCGCGCCGCCTGGGGATCTTGCGCCTTGAGCTTGTCGTACAGATCGACGTCCAGACCCACGTGACGGAAGCGAATACCGATCCAGGTGACCGGCACGACGCCATCGCTGAAATCGAACTTCCACGGCAACTCGGGCACCACGCGCACCCGCGCGGTTCCGGTCAACTCGCCGACCTTGGCGGTGACGAGCGAAGCGCGATGCGCCGGCAGCGCGTCGGCGGTGTAGACGCCGGAGGCCTCGATTTTGCCCGCGGCGTCGACTGTGTACGTTGCCTTCTCTTCCTTCAACAACTGCCCCTTGGCGTTGAAGAGGCGCGTCTTGAACGCTACCGTTTCGCCCGGCTTCACGAGCGAGTCCGCCGGCACGACTTGCAGTTGTGCTGGCTTCGTATCCGCGGCCACGTCGGCTTCCACGGCCGGCGCCGGCGCTGCGCTGGCTTGCGGTTCGCCTGCGCCGGGATTCATAAGGCACACGACGCGCGACGTGGTAGGAATATACAGCCGGCCATGCGAGACGGTCGGCGAACCGTAAATTTCTTCCCCTTCCAATCGCTTGCGCTGCAGGATCTTGACCTTGTCGCCATTCGGTTCCAGCACATGCCAGGCGCTCGTGGTGCCGGCGTAAATGCGGCCGTCGGCGTAAAGCAAGCTGGCCCGCATCATCGTGCCGATGAGCTTTGTCTTGGAGAGACTTTCACCAGTCTTCGCATCGACGACGCGCATCGAACCGGTGTCCTCGCAGAAATACAGTTTGCCGTCGATCAACACCGGCGAGCTGCGCCCCACGGCGACGTCTTTCGTGCGCCACAGTTCGCCGGTCTGCGTGACGTCGCCGGAGAGCGTGGCGTTGATGGCGCACACGGCGCCCATCGAGCTATCGTCGCGGTTCTCTTCGCTGTTGCCCATGTAGACGGTTTCGCCCACCACCATCGGCGAGCAATTCAAACCGCGGGGCGAGAGCGTGTAGTTCCAGAGCGGCTTGCCGGTGCGCGGTTGGAACGACCAGACGGCGCCATCGGATGAGCCGAAGATCATTTGCGCCTGGCCTTGAATCACGGCCAGTTGCGGCACGCTGTAGGTCGTGTCTTCCGGTTGCGGCCGCGTGCCGTTGATCCAACGCAGTTCGCCGGTCGCCTTGTCGAACGCCATGAAGCGATGCGTCGGCCGGGCTTGATCTCCCCAACCGGTCGTCACGGCGCTGATGATGGCCAGATCGTCGAACACGACCGGCACGTTGGTCCGCCCGCCGTAGACGTTGACCATGCCGAACTCTTCACCCAGCGAGCGCGACCAGATGGTCTGGCCGGTCTCGCCGTCGATGCATTGGAACATGCCCTGCACGCCGAGCGCGTACACGTGGCCGGTCGCCGGATCGCCGACGCAGTACGACCAACTCACGCGGGTGTCCGGTACGTCGCAGAGGAAGACGTTGAAGATGTTTTCCCACTTGGTCTCGCCCGTCACCGCGTCAATGCAGATCACCTTTTCGCGCTGCTTTTCGGTGAGCGGGTCTTGAATGGCCAAGACGTACACTTTGCCGTTCATGACGAGCGGCGTGGAGCGCGTCGGCGCGGACTTATTTTCCCAGACCTGCGTCGAGTCATCCCACTTGTCCGGGATGTTCGTCTCGCGCGAGATGCCGTTCTGCTCCGGACCGCGCCACGAGGGCCAATCGAGCGGATCGGCGGCGGCGGCCGAGTATCCCGTCCCGAGCGCCACAAAACAGGCCAGAGCAACGCTGCGAACAAACGGCGGAAGCGCCGTGCCAAGATTCAACATGATCGACTCGCAGGTGGGCAAAAATCGCGGGTCAGGCGAGGTTTTCTATGCCCTTGTAGGATACGCCGCCCGGGGCGCACGGACAAGCGGTGGAAGGCACCTAATGGTGGGGGCGCGGAGGGGGATTTAATCGACGCCGCACCGCTGATGGGCGGAATGTCGAATGACGAAATCCGAATGTCGAATGAATGACGAATGCCTGAATGTCGAATGGTCGCGCACGGATGCCGGGTGATCGCCCGACAATTCGACATTCAGGCATTCGGATTTGATTCGACATTCGGATTTAGACCTTCGACATTCCCCAGCCTCCCCTCCGTGTCTCTGTGACTCCGTGGTGAATTCTCCTAGCTCAACAGCCCCTCGTCGCGGAACACTGCTTCCTGAGTTTCGTCGAGCGTGGGTTCGCTTCGTTTCCGCGGGCGCGGGTCGATCCAGGGCATCAGTGCGAGTCCGCCGGCGAAGCCGCCGACATGCGCCCACCAGGCGACGCCGCCGGCGATGTCACTCTTGGCGCTGATGTACTGGTACACAAACCAGCCGCCGAGGAAGAGGATTGCCGGGAGATCGATCACGGTGAAGAACACGATGATCCAGACGATGGTGTGAATCCGCGCCCAGGGATAGGTGATTGCATAGCCGCCCAACAGCGCCGCGATGGCGCCGCTCGCGCCGACCATGGGCACCATGCTCGCGGGATCGTCGACCCATTGCACGCCGGCCGCCATCAAACCGCCGGCGAGATAGAACAGCACGTAGCGCAGGCTGCCCAGGCGATCTTCAATATTGCCGCCGAACAGAAACAGAAACCACATGTTGCCGAACAGATGCCCCCAGCCGCCATGCATGAACATCGAGGCGAAGATGCTGGAAATCACTTCATAGCGATCAGGCGGCAACTTGAGCGGTATTTGTGCGATCGCTGGTCGTCCATTTTGCAGCCCCTGGACAGTGACCAACACCTCAATCGCGTCGCCATCCGGCATCTTCGATAGCCGTGCCGGCACGAAGGCATGCTGATAAAGAAACACCTGCTGCGGCAACGGCGCCAACTGCGAGAACCACAGAAACGAGAACACGTTGCAGGCGATCAGAGCGTACGTGACGAAGGGCGTGCGTTCCCGCGGCACGTCGTCACGAAAGGGGAACAGCATGCGTCACCCGGCTTGCGGCGCATGAGTGACGCTGCGCGCCGCCGCGATCAACTCTTCGGAGAGCGGAATCCCCTTGATCTTTCCCTCGCAGACGAGGTTCTGATCGACAAAGCACTGAAACCGCGCCACGATCATCGCGCCGCGGCGGACCTTCAGCAGTTGAGCGACGATCACCAGCCGGTCTCCCGGCTTGACCATGCCGCGGAAACGGACTTCCTCCAGACCGCCGAAGCCGACCATGCTGGAGCCCAACAAGTCGTGCTTCTGCGAGTAGTAACTGGCCATCTGCGCGGCCGCTTCGCACATCACCACGCCCGGCATCAACGGCATCCCGGGCATGTGGCCGCGAATCCAGAATTCGTTCGCGCTGAGATCCTTATAGCCGACGCAGATATTCCGTTCCGCGTCCTCGTAGCAGATCGCCGTCAACTGCTCCATCTCGAAGCGTTGCGGATTGTAATGGCGAATCTCCTCGATGCTCGCGATCACGCGACCGAGATCATAATCCGCGAACTCAATGATGAGGTCTTTACTCGCCACGCCATGCTCCTTGTGCCCCGCCCCGGCCAGAAACATCCACCCACGGATTCTACTCAGCCGCGCCGGTCACCCGCAACGCCGGCGCAGGGCGTCACAGCCCGCGCACGGACGACGAACGATCTCGAACAGAACAGCGGCCGGGAACCAATTAGGTGCGCACCATCTGCCGCTTTTGCTTCCGGGCCTTGCTATTCGCCGGGCGCTTACCGTGATTGGCCTTCTTCGCTTTGCGATGCGGTTTCGCCATCGTGAGAACTCCTCAGAACATCCAGTGCGGACATGCAAATTGTTGGGATAGCCCCTCAGAGTAACAGGCGACCGCCAACCCTGGAAGGGGACTGATGGCCTGGGGCAAGGCCGATTGGGGGCCAAATTAGGGGATCAATGGAGCCATCCACCCCCTCCCGCCGCCTGCTAGACTCAGGGGATGGACGTACGCACGAAACGGCGGTTCCGATTTGGACTGCGGGGACTGCTTTTGGCGGTGGCCGTCTGCGCGGTCGGTTCGCTCATCTATTCGCGGCTTCCCAACAGGGTGACCTCGGCCGAGTTGGACCGTCTACAACGCGGCATGCCGCGCGAGCAAGTGCGTCAGATCCTCGGTGAGCCCGACCGCATCTTTCATTCGCCCAAGCTGAATACCGAGGCGTGGACGTATGTGGATGTCGGCGTGCTGTTCGACAGAAATGGCAATTTCACGGAATGGCACAATTGACCAGCCCGAGTTGGGCCAGTCGATTCCTTCGGCTTCTCGTTTTGGCGATTTTCTCCTATGGACAACAACCCGTACCTATCGCCGAGACGCAGATTCCGGTTCGGGATGAGAGGCCTGTTAGCGGCAGTCACGCTCGTTGGTGTTGGACTATCCTTTCGTCCTGGGCAGGTAAATCCTCCCGAGATTCCTGTCGGGGCGTCCAAGGCGTGGGTCTATTGGAACTGTGGTCCGCCCAGCGGCTATGGCACCAAAGACTGGTGGATGTATCTCAAAAGAAATCTCGATGAAGACGACAGCTCATACCATTCCTGGAATGTTTTCTTCGACGAACAGAGCGGACGTGTGTTGGCCGTCGATGACGCAGACTGGGGGATCGCTCAGCGCTGCACTATGAAGACGCAAAAGCTGTCCGCGCGATGCCCCATTCATTCCCCGTTAGCAACATACTTCCAGGGCACCACTGGCTGCGACAGAGCAAAAAAAAGTGGCGCCGATGACCAGCCACAAGATCTTGCCCCACCCGTTTCGAAGGTAACGGCGGGGTAAGACCTCGGTGCAGCGGGAGCGGAGGGATGGACTGAGGCGTAGGCGCAGGCGGAACGGGGTCATTGCGCTTGGCTGGGCGATGCCGCCCTAACTCGCCCATTTTGGCCCTCAATCGCTGAATAAGTACGCGCGCGTATCGCCTGTTGAACCTTGGCCCTCGCTCGATGGCGAGCGCAGGTCTCGCAAAATGGTCGCGACCAGCGCCGTCCAGCCGGTTTGATGGCTGGCGCCCACGCCGCGGCCGTCGTCGCCGTGGAAGTATTCGTAGTACAAAGGGAAATCGCGCCAATGCGGATCCGTGGCGTAGCGCGAATCGTCGCCATGGCAAGGACGGCGTCCTGATGTGTCCGGCACGAACAGCGTCGCCAACCGGCGGCGCAATTCCTGCGACACTTCGAAGAGATTCATCATGCGGCCGGAGCCCGTCGGGCATTCGACTTGCACTTCGTCGCCGTAGAAGTGGTGATAGCGCTCCAGGGCTTCGATGACCAGGTAATTCACTGGGAACCAGATCGGCCCGCGCCAGTTGGAGTTGCCGCCGAACAGGCCGGTGATGGATTCACCCGGCGTGTACTCCACGCGATGTTCTTGCCCGTCGGCCCAGAGCACGAAGGGGTGTTCGCGATGATGCTGCGAGAGGGCGCGCACACCATGCGGCGCGAGGAACTCGCTCTCATCGAGCAGGTAGCGGAGCATGCGCTCCAGTCGCTCGTGAGACGGGATGGCGAGCAACCGACGGCCACGGCCGCCTTGCTTGCCGTCGCCCACGACGCCGGAGCGCTCGCAATACGCGATGTGCCGGGCGAGGTCGGGGCGATGTTTGAGAAACCACTCCATGCGCTTGCGGAAGCCCGGCAGGCGATCGATGTCGGCCTGCTCCAGCACCTCGACGGCGAACAACGGGATGATGCCGACGATGGAACGAATGCCCAGCGGCGCTACCGCGTCGCCCACTTTGAGCTGGTCGTAGTAGAAGCCGTCCCCTTCATGCCACAGTCCCATGCCGCCCAACGTGTTCATGGCGTCGGCGATGTGGATGAAGTGCTCGAAGAACTTCGAGGCAATGTCCTCGTAGGTGTCGTCGTGTTGCGCCAACTCCAAGGCCATGGCGAGCATCGTCGAGGCGTAGAAAGCCATCCAGGCGGTGCCGTCGGCCTGTTCCAGCCGGCCGCCGTCGGGAAGCGGCTTCGAACGGTCGAACACGCCGATGTTATCCAGCCCCAGAAATCCGCCAGCGAACAGATGGTTGCCGGTTTCGTCTTTGCGATTGACCCACCAGGTGAAGTTCAGCAACAGTTTTGTAAACACGCGTTTGAGAAAGGCGACGTCGCGCTGGCCCCTGGGCGCCGTCATCTTGTAGACGCGCCAACAAGCCCAGGCATGCACCGGCGGATTGACGTCCGACAGCGCCCACTCATAGGCCGGCATCTGTCCGTTGGGGTGGAGATACCACTCGCGCAAGAACAGTTCGAGCTGCCCCTTGGCAAACTCCGGATCGATGGTCGCCATGGGGATCATGTGAAACGCCAGGTCCCAGGCCGCGTACCAGGGGTACTCCCATTTGTCGGGCATCGAGATGATGTCGCGATTGAACAGGTGAGGCCAGTCGTGATTGCGCACCTGCGCGCGTGCTGGCGGTGGCGCGGGCTGATCCGGGTCGCCAGTCAGCCAGTCTTTCACCACATAATGGTAGAACTGTTTACTCCACAGCAGTCCGGCATAGGCTTGTCGCGCGACATTCGCCGTCTCGCAGTCTGGCGAATCGGCGATGCGATCGGCATAGAAGACATCGGCTTCGCGAATCCGCGCGGCGAACGCTTCGTCGAAGTCCGCAAACGGACGGCTCGTCGTTTCAGCAGCCTTCGTGAGCCGCATTCGCACCACGGTGTGCGTTCCCGCTGGAATGGTCAGACGGTAGATCGCCGCCGCTTTGGTGCCGTGCCGTTGCGGGTTGACTGCTTGCGCGTCGCCGTCAATGACGTAACGATGGAACGCATCTTTGACGTAGCGATTGCCATCTTCAACGTCGAATACACGGCGGGCATTCGTTTCGTTTTCCGTGAATACCAACTCCACGGGCTCGGCGCCCGCGGACGGTTCCACATCCAACCGGAATTCTCCGAGCGAAACGTGCCGAGCGACGACGGCGGCCAGACCTGCCGCCTCGAGCCGCGGCTTTATTTCGCAACCTTCGTGCGTGCAGCCCCAGGACCAAGAATTGCGAAACCACAATGTCGGCAGCAAGTGAATCGTCGCGGCCTCCGGCCCCCGGTTGGCGATACTGACGCGAATCAGAATATCATTCGGCGACGCCTTGGCGTATTCCGCAATGACATCGAAGTACCGATGTTCATCGAAGACGCCCGTGTCGACCAGCTCGAACTCGGCATCTTGCTTGCCGCGCCGGCGGTTCTCCTCCACGAGCCGCGCGTACGGAAACTCGGACTGCGGATACTTGTATAGCGCCTTCATGTAGGAGTGTGTGGGCGTCGAATCGAGGTAGTAGTAGCACTCCTTCACATCTTCGCCATGATTCCCCTCGGTTCCGGCCAGGCCGAAGAGGCGTTCCTTAAGGATCGGGTCGCGGCCGTTCCAAAGTCCAATCGAGAAACAGAGTCGACATTCGCGATCGCAGATTCCCAAGAGGCCGTCCTCGCCCCAGCGATAGGCGCGGCTGCGCGCCTGGTCGTGCGTGACGTAGTCCCAGGCTTCGCCATGCGCGGAATAGTCCTCGCGCACGGTGCCCCACTGCCGCTCGGCGAGGTACGGCCCCCACCGCTGCCAGTTGTGGATGCGATTCGCGGCTTCGTTCAGGCGGCGAAATTCGCCACTGAGTTCTGATGCAAGCGTCATGAATGGCCCTGTTCGCGGTTCCTAGAAGTATAGAACGGCATAGGCGGCAAGGGAGGCTCGTTCCGCGACACGCCTGGCGGCCTGCGAGCAATCCATGCGGCAGCGCTGCCCAGGCGAAGGAGACTCCGGTAGTCTTTAACGTACGCACCATCACGCGACAGGGAGCGCGCCTGCGCTCCCACTCATCCATGGCGACTACAGAAAGGTGAACCCATGAAAGTCGTAGTCATTGGCGGTAGTGGATTGATCGGTGCGAAAGTCGTGAAGCAGCTTCGCGACGGCCGCCACGAAGTTGTCGCGGCTTCGCCGTCGTCGGGCGTCAACACGCTTACCGGCGAGGGATTGAGCGCTGCGCTGGCAGGTGCTCAGGTGGTAGTCGATGTGGCCAATTCGCCGTCCTTCGAAGACCAGGCGGTCTTGAATTTCTTCGAGACGTCGGGACGCAATTTACTGGCCGCTGAGAAAGCCGCTGGCGTGCGGCATCATGTGGCGCTGTCGGTCGTGGGAACGGATCGCCTGTTGTCGAGCGGCTACTTCCGCGCGAAGTTGGCACAAGAGAATCTCATCAACGCTTCCGACATCCCGCACACGATTGTGCGCGCCACACAGTTCTTCGAATTCGTCGGGGTCGTTGCCCACTCGGCCGCTGATGGCAACACGCTCCGATTGCCGCCAGCCCTGATGCAGCCGATCGTATCGGACGACGTGCAGCGGCGTTGGCCAAAACTGCCCTGGAGGCGTCATTGAATGCAACGGTCGAGTTGGCCGGGCCGGAGCCGATTCGCATGGATGAACTCGTGCGGCAATTCTTAAAGGCCAACGGCGACGCGCAGCCCGTGGTTACAGATCCGCAGGCCACCTATTTCGGCACGCCGGTGGACGATCAAAGCCTGACGCCAGGCGACAACCCGCTGACCGGGCCGACACGTTTTGCTGATTGCCTCCATCGATCCGCTGCATATTGACAACGCTCGCAGGCGGTCGCGGTCATCGAGGAATTGTTGATCGGGACCGAGCCACGGCACAATTTTCCCCAAGCATGTTACTTCGCTTCGCTCGTGGCCTCCGATTCAACCGAAACTGACTCCATTCTTCGTCAATCGACTGGAGCGCATCCTGCACCAACTTCAGCCCTTATTGCGCTGGGCTGCAAAACGCTGTTGGGGCGGCGCTGTTGAGGTACACCTCGGAAAGCGGCATCATAGTTCGATCCGATTCGGGGAATTGCCCTGTGCGACTAGTGAGTCCAATCCATGTCTGTTCATAGAGCTCCGGCAACTTTTTCATCGCATCTCTGTGTCCAACGCCTTTCCGTCGTGATGCAAGTGAAAACGGCCTTCAAGGAGTTCCTTGGCCCGATTTCGTTTTTGCACAGCGCGGCCCTTTTGAGCGAAGACGGACGATTCGCCACCACGGTGATGAACATCCAGTCTCGCCCGAGGCTGTCCTGAATCACGGAGGCGCGGAAACAGTGAGCGTGGCCTCGCGACTTGGAACTCCGCCGAACAGATTTGTCGCCACGCATCGGAATTTCGAACCGCTATCCGCAGTCGACAAAACTCCTGTGACATACGTGGCCGCCGTGGCATTCGGAATGCGCACGCCGTTCTTGAACCATTCGTACCTGAACGGCGGGGCGCCCTCGACAACGACCGAGAAAGAGGCCACGGACCCCGCGGTAGCCGTTTGGTCACTCGGTTGCAACCCGAACTTCACAGGCTTCCTCGCCTGAACGCGGACCGCGTCCGCCAGCACGATTTTTCTCAAGTTACTGGAGTCGCTGTCCAGTCGAACCGTGAGGCGGTCGGCTGCGAGGTGTTAGATTCCCAAACCTTGCCAAACCAAATCCTTATCTTGGTGGCCGATCGGAGGCTTTTGCTGATTCACATTGATGGTCGCCAACCGGTTTTCTCCGTCCCAGACAGAGAACTTCGCGGCAGTCGAATAGGCCTGGTTGTAAGGCGCAGATTTAGCCGGCCAAACAATCGAGATCAGGTATTCGTCTGGCGGGACAGCGAAGTTCCACGAGGCGAAATTGTGCGCGACGGCCGGCGCTCCTTGGCGAAAGTCGGAGTTAAACGCATGATTGGGGAGCGTGGTCTGCGTGTATCCCCAGCTGCCGACGCGCTCGAAACCAGGGTCGTCGTCGTCAAGGTAAAGCACATCGCCGTAGTTAAGCGCTTCGGGCAAGGTGTGACGCAGGCCGCCTCCACTGACGACCGTCACGCTCTTGAGCCCTGCTGGCTGAGGAGGAATCGTAGCCCTCATCTCCGTGGAACTGACAAAGACGGCGTTGGTCATCTCGATTCCATTCACCACAAATCGAGCCGCTTGGTCAAAATCCGTCCCGAGAATCCGCACCTGCACATTGCCGGTAGTGAGCACCGGCTTGGGGATAACTTTGGTGATCACCGGCGAAAAAATGGGCTGTCCATCCAGCCGTTCGATGCGCAGCGCATCCGCCAACACCGTTTTGTCGGCGACGCCCGTTAGCTCGACTTTCAATGGATTGCTGTTGATTTGAAAGTCTCCCAGGTTTTCCCACACCAAGCCATCGGCATGGAGATCATTGGGGGACTTTTGCATGTTGAGCGTCGTCGAGACGAGCACGGTGTTCCCAGCGGTAACTTTGACAGGCGCCGCCGTCGAGTACGCACTGGCTCCCACCGAGGGCGTGTACCAAACAACGGATACTCGATACCGAACGCCCGGATTGACGAACATGCTCCACGTGGCTATTCCGGGAGTGGTGGACGGCGTGGCTTGATTAAAGTCGTTGTTGTACGCGGCGTTCGGAATCAGCACTTGCGCATAAGACCAGTTCCCAACTTTCGTAAACGCGGAGTCGCCGTCATCGATGATCTGAACGTTCTCGGCGCCAAGAGTGAGTGCTTGGAGGAGCGGCAGAAGCAGAATGGCCAGGACAAGTGTGCGTCGCATGGTCGGCATTGAACATCTCAGCCACGATCTGAAAGTGTGGCGTCGTTAAGAGTGTGGCTAGTTTCGACGAGAGCCTTTTTCCGTTTCCCTTGGTGGGACACCTGATCGAACGACAAGGACCGAGCGGTCCACCTGCGAGACGAATGTCACCGATCGAATGGGGCGCCACACGATTGCATCGCGTTGCTAGCGCCTAATTGTAGTCGTAACCGGAGACGGATGTGGAATTGGATTTCGCGGCATCATCGTCGACATTCGTACAGATCCTGCTGAGACCAGGTATGGTTTGACGCTTTTGACCGCAGGGACGTTCCGTTATGGCGCCCGCGGCGTAGCAACCTGCGGGGCGGTCGGCAGCACCCGCAGACGACCGAAACAAGTCCGGGTCGCAGATTAAAGAGCATGAATGACCTGCGCTTTTCCTCGATTCCAGGGCCGCGGTGCGCGGTCGACTTTCAACCAATCTGGCCGCTAGCGTGCCAACGATTTTTAAGCGTCGAAAGCATTGATTTCCCGCAGACTTTTTTTATTTACACAGCTGCTTCGCAACCGTTATATTGTCCGCTGGCATCAGAGTTGACGCCCCAGGACGTGCAACTACGAGGAGAGCTTCCGTGAACGCCAGCCGACTGATTCCATGTTTTTTGGCGGCCACCTTGGTTGGCTACATCGCTCCCAATCCCGTGAACGCCGCGTCACTGCCCCCGGGCGTCGTCTTATTCGGACCGTCGACCGAGACCGATCCTGTCGGGGCAACCGTGGTCGACACGCTGGTCACGCCTTTTACTGTGCCGGGTTCTTTCAGTGGAACGCTCACGGCCGAGGTTCTGTCGGGCGATACCAGCAATCCCCTGGGCGGACTGACGTTCGTTTACACATTGGAGAACGATGGAGTGGCCGGCCCAAACTCGATCGGCCGACTCTCGATCAGCGACTGGAATTCATTTGCGCTGGATGCAAGCTATCAAGTTCCCGTTGCGGTAGGCGACGTGGCCCCGGCGAGCATCGATCGCAGTCCCTCCGCGGATGTCGTGGGCTTCAACTTTGTCCCGGTCCCGACCGACCCCGCGAGCGGCTTCC
>JALHLM010000125.1 GCA_022844585.1 Pirellulales bacterium
CCTTCGGCGACGTCGACGGCGCGAATCCCGACGCCCGCTTGCAGCACGCACTGGGCGTGACGCTTGTCGACGGCAAGCTGTACGTGGCCGACACCTACAATCACAAGATCAAGATCGTCGATCCGGAGAAGGAAACCTCGACCACGTTCGCCGGCGACGGAAAACCAGGCAACGGGGACGAGCCCGCCCAGTTCCACGAGCCATGCGGTCTTTCCGCCGCGAACGGCAAGCTGTACGTCGCCGACACGAATAATCACCTGATTCGTGTCATCGACTTGGCGACGAAGCAAGTTTCCACGTTGGAAATCGTAGGACTAACGCCGCCAGCGCCGCAAGCAACTCCTCCCGCGGCGGACTTCGCCAATGCCCGACAGATTCAGGCCGACGCGATTTCGGTCAAACGCGTCGAAGGCAATGTGACACTCAAGTTGCTGCCGTCGTTGCCGCCCGGCTACAAGATCAATCCACTCGCGCCGCTGGTTTACCGCATCGATATCGAAGGCGATGCAGGGACCGGCAAGCTCATTCGCGCCGAGGCCAAGGAATTGCCGATTGCGATTTCAATTCCGTTCGCTGCGGAATCAAGCAACGGGACGTGGAAGGTCGGCCTGACGTATTACTACTGCTCGAAGGAGCCGGGCGGGCTTTGCAAGATGGCGAGCGTCGTCTGGACGGTTCCGGTGACGGTTTCGCCGGACGCCGAGAGCGATACGGCGACGCTCAGCGAACCGGATTTGCTTTCGCCGTAGCTGGCAGTGAGCACTGATTCCTTCCGTCTGTAGCCGGCCTCTTTGAGGCAGGTGGAGAGGACGCGTTGGCAGCAACGAAGGGGTTGTGGACGGCGCGGCCGAGGTCACAGACCTCGGCTACAGAAGAGTTACGAAGAGAAGCGAAGCGCCGGCGTTACTTCTGGTGCGGCATCCGGCGCGGGAACGGCGGCGATTCGACGGACGGGAGTTCTTCGCCCTGTTCTTCGGCCCACATGACGCGTTCTTCTTCGGTCGCGTAGTAGCGGAGCCAGATTTCCGGATCGCTTTCCGTGTTGGCACAGTCCCAATGTAGGAAGCTGTTACGGTTTTCGATCCGCTTTTCATTCGACGGCAGGATGTCGCGATAGATCAAACTGTAGAGCTGCCGATCGGTCAGGTGATCGGTGAAGTCGAGGACGATCCGCTGCTCGTACAGCTTGCGAATGGTGTCCCACAGTACCTCGTGCAACTGCTCCGACGACAGGTTGTCAGGATGTTGCAGCACGAGCTCCGGATTGAACCATTGCGAAATCGGCAAGACCGGCGCGCGTTCCCAGGCGAGCATCGACGCCAGGAAATCGTTCTCGACGTTCGTCGGCAACTCGCGATTGTTGAACATCGCGATCGACTCGTCGAAGAACGGTTCCAGTTCGTCGCGCAACTGAGCGTTGCGCAACAACTGATCGACCTCGTCGGTTTTGGGTCGACGCATCTCCGCCATTGCCAATATGCTCCCGCCGCGCGCTGTGGATCAATAGTGCGTGCCTGAGGCGACCGCCATTTCTTGACTCTAACAACAATCCCCGTTCCATCAAGTGCGATTCAATACAATCGCGGTACAAGTTAGCCGCGCCGTTTTCCTGATCGTCACATTGTCACACGTGGGACGATGCAACCGGCACAATCGCGCGATTTTCGCATGTTTTTCGCAGGGCTTTCCTCAAGTCCTCGTCAGTGCGCCAACACTGGCCCGTAGCGCCAGCGAGGGGGAGAAGACGTCGGTGATCGTTTGGCACGAACGCCAGACCGACCCTTCCGCCTCGTCGAATTCCACCCTCGCTGTAGGGTCCATCTCGCGTATTCGATTGGCTTGCAGCCAGCGTCCCTTCCCCCTCGCTGGCGCTACGGGCTAGTGTGTCGGCCCGCGCGGGCTGTTACACTGGAGTGATCCCTCCAACCCATCCCGCCGCGCGAGGCGCCTGATGCGCACCGCTCTGCTTGTGCCGCTCCTATTCCTGGCTACGTCGGCCCCCGCCCGGGCCGGCGAGCCGGTCGATTTTGCCCGCGAAGTGCTGCCGATTTTCGCGGCCAAGTGCCACCGTTGCCACGGCCCGGACAAGCACGAAGGGGGGCTGCAACTCCATCGCGGGGCCGACGCCCTGCGCGGTGGCGATAGCGGCGCGGTCATCCTGCCGGGCAAGAGTGCCGAAAGCGTCCTCCGACAGTACGTTTCCGGCGAGGGGGACAACCTCATGCCCCCCGATGGCGAGGGCGATCCGCTTTCTGCCGAACAAGTGGCGGTCATTACGCGTTGGATCGATGAAGGGGCCGCCTGGCCGGTCGCAGCGGATGTGCAGACGAAGTCCGCCGCCGAGAACCATTGGGCGTACCAGCGTCCAGTTCGGCCTGAGCTTCCCGCCGTCAGCCGGCCGGATTGGTGCCGGAACGAGATCGACTATTTCGTGCTGGCCCGGCTCGATGCCGAGTCGTTGGCCCCCGCGCCGGAGGCCGACAAAGCCCGTTGGATTCGCCGCGTGTCGCTCGACCTGACCGGGCTGCCGCCAAGTCGCGACGAAGTGGCGGCGTTTCTGGTGGATGCGAGTTCCACGGCCCACGAGACGGTCGTCGATCGGCTGCTCGCGTCGCCCGCATACGGCGAACGCTGGGCACGGCCCTGGCTCGACTTGGCCCGCTATGCCGATACACAGGGCTACGAGAAAGACAATCGCCGTTCGATCTGGCGTTATCGCGATTGGGTGATCGAGGCGCTCAATCGTGATCTGCCGTTCGATCAGTTCACGATTGAACAACTCGCTGGCGACATGCTTCCGAACGCGACGCTGGAGCAGAAGATCGCGACGGGGTTGCATCGCAACACGATGACCAACACCGAGGGCGGCACGGACAACGAAGAGTTCCGCTACGAGGCGGTGGTCGATCGCGTCAACACCACGATGACGATCTGGCAGGGCACGACGTTTATGTGCTGCCAGTGCCATACGCACAAGTACGATCCCTTCACGCAACGCGATTATTGGCAAACCTACGCGTTTCTCAACAGCACGGCGGATACCGATCTCGACGACGACGCTCCATTCATCGAAGCCCCGCCGCCAGATTTGGCGGCGAAGCGCGCCACGATGATCGCCGAAGAAACCTTGCTCGAAGGGTTGTTGAACGCGGACACGCCGGCCTTCGACGCCGCGTTCGTCGCCTGGGAAGCGGCGCAACAAGCAGCGATCGCTGCCTGGCAACCGTTGGAAACCGTCACCGCGACCTCGGAAGCCGGCGCTACGCTCAATGTGCAGGAAGATCGTTCGCTGTTAGCCTCTGGCGATGCCGCGGATAAAGACAACTATCGGGTCGTCGCCAAGCTACCGCCAGGCCGTGTGAGCGCGCTGCGCATTGAAGCGATCTCCGACGCTACACTGCCAGGCAACGGCCCGGGCCGCGCTGAGAAGGGCAATTTCGTCCTGAGCGGATTGCGACTGGAGTGGATCAACCAGGAAGGCGCGACGCCGAGGGCCGTGACACTCGCGGCGGCCGTGGCCGATCCCGCGCACGGCGATCAACCGTTCTCCGTCGAGCAATTGACCGACGACGATCCGAACTCTGGCTGGGCGATCGGCGGCGAAGTTGGGACCGGGCACGAGGCCATCATCACGTTCGCGGAGCCGATCACGGCCGGTCCTGGCGCGCAACTCGTCGTCAAGCTGGAGCAACAGAACGGCAACAAGAATGTCCTGGGACGATTTCGAATCTCCGCCGCCGACTTGCCTGACCCAGCCGCCGTTTCGCCGCTTTCCACAACGGCCCACGGGCTCCTCGCTCGCCCTGTTGCGGAGCGTTCGCCCGAAGAGCAGGCGCAACTCCGCGACTACTTCCGTCGCTTTGGACCGCACTTCAGCGCGATCCGCGCTCGGTTGGCCGAACTCCGCCGCACGCTGCCGCCGTCGCCGATCACGTTGGTGATGCAAGAACTCGAATCGTCGCGCGCCACGCACGTTCACGTGCGCGGGGCGTATCTCACCAAAGGGGAAGAAGTCCAACCTGCGCCGCCTGCGATTCTGAATCCGTTACCGCCGGACGCGCCGCTCAATCGACTGACCTTTGCGCGGTGGTTGGTCTCGCCGGAAAATCCGCTCACCGCCCGGGTGACGGTCAATCGTATTTGGGAACAGTACTTCGGCCAGGGCCTGGTCGCTACGAGCGAGGATTTCGGCACGCAGGGGGAACCGCCGTCGCATCCGGAGTTGCTCGATTGGCTCGCCACGGAGTTCATCGCTCGCGGTTGGAGTCTGAAGCAAGTACATCGGTTGATCGCCACGTCAGCGACTTATCGCCAGGAAGCCCGCGTCACGCCGGAACTGGCGGAGCGCGACCCGCGCAATCGCTTGCTGGCCCGCGGCCCGCGGATTCGCCTGGAAGCCGAGACGCTCCGCGACCAGGCGCTCGCGGTGAGCGGATTACTAAGCCGCAAGATGTACGGCCCGAGCGTGATGCCGCCGCAGCCGGAGGGCGTTTGGCAGGTCGTGTATAGCGGTGATCAATGGATCACCAGCCAGGGCGAAGATAAGTATCGCCGCGGGATCTACACCTTCTGGCGGCGCACCAGCCCTTACCCGTCGATGATCACCTTCGACGCCCCGAGCCGTGAGTTCTGCGTCGACCGCCGCACGCGTTCCAATACGCCGCTCCAGGCGCTCACACTGCTGAACGACGCAGTCTACATCGAGGCCGCGCAGTCGCTTGCGAAACGCATGTTGTCGCAAGCGGACGCCACACCTGCGCAGCGCGTCGCGTTCGGCTTTATGGCATGCCTGGCCCGCGAGCCAAACGAACAGGAATCGCAGTCGCTGGTGACCCTCTATGAGAGCGAACTGTCGCACTTCACCAAAGAACCCGCCGCGGCAACAGCGATGTGCGGCGGCGTAGTCGAAGGCGTGGATTCCGCGCAGCTTGCGGCCTGGACGGTCGTCGCCAATGTGTTGTTGAATTTGGATGAGATGGTGACGAAGTGAGCCGATTCGAATAAGTATGTCCTGCTGCCGCAACTAGCGTGGAAGCGATGCATGCTCATCGAACTGCGAATTGACTACTGGTCAGAAGGAGTGTTGTGCTTTGATCCTCAGAAGGTTCTCTCGCGTTTTAAAGAGGCCTTTCCGACGATCGAAATCGATCCAACAGACTGGGCAGAACGCGAAGTACAGCAAATCACGGAGTTCGTTCAATCCAGTGACTCGCCTGATGCAGTGAAGGAATCAATGCTGCGACAGATCAAAGGGAAGTCACGGCGCAACGGTCCTGTTTTCCACTTTCGATTGGCTTTAGAAGACGGGGTCACATATCAAGGCCACGTCAGTAGGTACTATGCTTCGCTTCGCAGCCAGGGCGTCATTGATGTCTCATCTCAACAACAGATCATTGGCGTAGTCCGGTCGTTGGGCGCGGGTGAACCGCGAATCGACTACACTGACGGAACTTGACAATAGCATGGGCATTCTAAAGCCGGTGCAAACTAACCAGTCGCAGCCATCATGGACCTGAAACTCGAATACCTGAAAGCCACGACGCGACGCCAATTCCTGGGCGGGTGCGGCGTCGGATTTGGCGCGGCGGCCCTCACGGCGCTGCTCGATCAGCCGGCCCAGGCCGCCGAGAGCACGAATCCGCTCGCGCCGAAGGCCTCGCACTTCCCCGCGCGCGCGAAGCATGTCATCTACCTGCACATGGCCGGCTCGCCGTCGCAGTTGGATTTGTTCGACTACAAGCCGAAACTCGTCGAGTTGAACGGCCAGAAGTGCCCCGATGAATTGTTAAAGAACGAGCGTTTCGCCTTCATCAAGGGCGTGCCGACGATGCTTGGGACGCCGCACAAGTTTACCAAGCACGGCGCGAGCGGCGCGGAAATCTCCAACTTGCTGCCGCACTTGTCCGAAGTCGCCGACGATCTCTGCATCGTGCGCTCGATGGTCACCGATCAATTCAATCACGCCCCCGCGCAGGTCTTTCTCAACACCGGCTTCGCTCGCCCCGGCCGCCCCAGCATGGGCTCGTGGCTCACCTACGGTCTCGGCAGTGAGAACCAGGACCTGCCCGGCTTCGCGGTGCTGGTTTCCGGCGGCAAAACGCCGGACGGCGGCGCATCGCTTTGGGGAAGCGGCTTTCTGCCGAGCGTCTATCAAGGCGTGCAGTTTCGTGCCCAAGGCGAACCGGTGCTGTACGTCTCGAATCCCAACGGCATGGACTCGGCAACGCGGCGGCGTTCGCTCGACGCGCTCAAGTCGCTCAATCAGTTGCAACTCGAAACCTTCGGCGATCCCGAGACGCTCACGCGCATCGAACAGTACGAGATGGCCTACCGGATGCAGACCTCGGTGCCAGAGTTGATGCGCATCGACGACGAGCCGGCACACATCCACGCGCTCTACGGCACGAAGCCGGGCGAGATGTCGTTGGCCAACAACTGCCTGCTGGCAAGGAGACTCGTCGAGCGCGGCGTGCGCTTCGTGCATCTCTACGACTGGGGCTGGGACCACCACGGCGCCGGCAAGGGGAACGATATCGTCGAAGCGCTGCCGGAAAAATGCAAAGAGACTGACAAGCCCATTGCGGCGCTCGTGAGGGACTTGAAGCAGCGCGGCTTGCTCGATTCGACGCTGGTCGTCTTTAGCGGCGAGTTTGGCCGCACGCCCATGAACGAAGCGCGGAACGGTTCGACGTTCCTCGGCCGCGATCATCACCCGCACGCCTTCACGCTCTGGATGGCCGGCGGCGGCATCCGCGCCGGCTATACGCACGGCGCGACGGACGAACTCGGCTACCGCGCCGTCGAAGACAAAGTCCACGTCCACGACCTGCAAGCCACGATCCTCCACCTCCTCGGCCTCGACCACACAAAACTCACGCACAAATTCCAGGGCCGACAGTATCGGCTAACGGACGTGCATGGGAATGTAGTTGAGAAGCTGCTAGGGTGAACGGCGAAGACGCGTAGGTCAGGCACCCCGGTCGAAGCCAAAACGCGACGCACCGCGACAACGTCCAGCAACGTCCCAATCCACGCCGGCAAATTGCCTGACAGGAGTAGACGTTGATTTGTCAGGCAATTTGCCGGCGCGGTTTTGGGAAGTTGGCGAGCGACGACAAAGTGCATGGCTTCTCGCCTTCGACCGGGGTGCCTGACCTACAGGTTGGTGCGTCGAAATTCGACATTCCTCATATTAATCACGTTTGCCCATGCCCCGCACGCTCATTACCTCCGCGCGAATCATCGACCCTAGCCAGCAACTCGATCGCGTCACGAACATCCTGATCGAAGATGGCCGTATCGCCGCGTATGACGTGCCGTCGTCCGGCGATTGCGAGGTGATCGAAGCCGCGGGGTTGATCGCCGCACCGGGCTTGATCGATATGCAGGTTCATCTCCGCGAGCCGGGGCGTGAGGAGGATGAAACCATCGCTTCCGGCACCGCCGCGGCGGCCGCCGGCGGGTTTACCGCGATCGCTTGCGTGCCCAGCACCGAGCCGCCGATCGACACGCAGGCCACGGTCGAGTTTATCCAACATCAGGCGGCGCTCGCCGGGCATTGCCGCGTGCATGTCGTCGGTTGCGTGAGTCGAAATCGCGAAGGGAAGGAGCTCGCTGAGCTAGGGCAACTCGTGGCCGCCGGCGTCGTGGCCTTCAGCGACGGCGAGGAGCCGGTCTTCAACCCCGAGTTGATGCGCCGCGCGTTTGAATATGCGCTGATGTTCGATCGCCCCATCATCAATCACGCCGCCACGCTGGAGCGCAACAGCCCTGGCGTGATGCACGAAGGGATGGTCTCGCTGGTGCTCGGCCTCTCGCCGATGCCGGCCGCCGCCGAGGACGTGATGACCAGCCGCGACATCGCCCTGGCGGAAGCAACCGGCGGGCGGCTGCACATCGCGCAAGTCTCCACCGCGGGCGGCGTCGAGATCATCCGCCGCGGCAAGAAGCGCAACGTCCGCGTCACCGCCGCCGTCTCGCCGCATCACCTGGCACTGACGGACGAAGTGCTCCGTTCGTTCGACCCGAATTTCAAAACCAACCCGCCGTTGCGCGGGCAGCGCGACGTGGAGAGCTGCATCGCCGGGCTGGTCGACGGCACGATCGACGTGATCGCCTCGAACCACACGCCGCTCGCGCAGGAAAAGAAAATGCAAGACCTCGACCTCGCCCCCTTCGGCGTCGTCGGCCTGGAAACTACGCTCGGCATCGTGATCACCAAACTCATCGAGCCGGGCCATCTCACCTGGTTGCAGGCGATCGAAAAATTATCCACCAATCCGGCCAAAATCCTCGGCCTCGAAGCCGGCACCCTGAAAATCGGCGCCCCGGCCGACATCACGCTGATCGACCCCAACGCAAAATGGCAAGTCTCGCCCAACCGCTTCAAAAGCAAGAACGGGAACACGCCGTTTGGCGGGTGGGAGTTGAAGGGCAAGGCGGTGGGGACTCTGGTGGGGGGCGATGTGCGCTGGAGGGCCTGAGAAGTGCTCCATTGATCGACTCTCCCCAAGCTTCGCAGCGCTGTCTTGTTCGTGCATCGAACGACGAATCCATCGTTGTTGTGTAAATGAGACGTTCAAAACCGAATTGGAGGTCTATATGAGCGTAGAACATTTTGAATCACATCTTCGAGACGCAGCGCCGGGCTTTCGTTGCTACGAATGCTCGAACCGTGACGAAACAATCGCGCTACTGGCGCGCGTGAAGAATCAATGGCGGCCGCCTCTGGCCGGGCGCGATGCGAGTAAAGTGAGATCGTCGTCGTTGCGGGCGTTCTATGAACTGCATGACGGGGTTGTGATGTATCGCGACACGCGTTCGACGCAAGCCGGGATTGTCTTCTTTCCGTTCAAGCAATGGGGCAAGAAATCAAAAGAAATGCACAAATGGATGGATGTCTATGAGTTGGAAGCTGAAGACATGCCAAGTTGGTTCCGCGAAGGAGTCGTGTTCGGAGAGATTCACGAGTCGGGCAATTACTTTGTCCTCCACGAAGAGCATGGCAAGGAGCGAGTCTACTACTACGACCATGACGATTTCCAGGAGGAACCGCTTGCCGATTCGTTTGAAGCATTCCTGGCGTTGATTGTGGACGACCCGCCCGGATTCTTGTTTCGTTGCGGTTGCTACACTCGCTATTCCGATGGCAAAACGGAAGGGCAATGGATTCCGAAGGAGTACGTTTCCGATTGTGATGCGATGTAGGGTCATCCTTCGTGCGTCAGTCTGGCACGCGCGAATTGGTCCGGTGATTCACCATCGCGCTGGATTCTGGGAATCTCGTACTACTACTCAGAATTGCAACTTGCATCGCTCCGTGCTCTCCAGGTAAATTGCCCACTGGCTTCCCAGGCCAATCTCAGAGTCGAGGCAAGTTTCCGTCGGGAGATCGAACAATGCGTCAGTTCATGTTCGCTGTGTGCATCGTGGGGGCTGGTTTATTCGCCTCGCCGACACCAAGCTTCGCTGAGCCGCCAGTGGCGACCGAAGCTCCCGCCGCCGATGCGACCGAGAAGCCCAAGCCGCGCGAGCCGATTTACGATGAATCCGCCGATGGGAAGCAACTGGTCGCCGAGGGGTTGGAGCGGGCGCGGTTGGAAAGAAAGCATGTGCTGGTCGTGTTCGGCGGCAATTGGTGCGGGTGGTGCTACAAGTTGCACGATGCGTTCGACCAGAACGACGAGCTTCGCCAATTACTGTTGGCCGAGTACGAAGTGGTGCTCGTCGACGTCAACACCAACGAAGCGTTGCGCGACAGCTATGGCGAGGACAACAAGAACCACGGCGTGCCGTTTTTGACCGTGCTCGATGCGAGCGGCGCGGTGCTGGTGAATCAAAACACCGGCGACCTGGAGGACGGGCCGAAGCATGACGTCGCCAAGGTCAAGGATTTTCTGACCAAGTGGAGTCCCGAGCGCCGCGACGCCGAGCAGGTCCTGCAACTGGCGGTCGCCGACGCGGCCCGGGGGAACAAACGTGTCATCCTCCAGTTCGGCGCGCCCGGTTGCGGCTGGTGCCGCGTGTTGACGAAGTATCTGCACGACCAGCATGAACTGTTCGCGGACGATTTCGTCATCGCCAAGATCGACACCGAACGCATGACCGCCGGGCAAGACGTTTCGGATCGCTTCCGCAAGACAGAGACCGGCATCCCGTGGATCGTGATCCTCGACGAACACGGCGAGCCGCTGGCCAACTCCGAGTCGCCCGAGGGCAACATCGGCTACCCGGTGAAGCCGCACGAGATCGCGCACTTCGTCGAGATGCTCAAGACGAGCTCGCCGGATATCTCCAGCGACAATTTGGCGGAAATCGAACGCACGCTGCAAGCGAACGCGGCGAAGTATGATCGTCCGCCGACTCCAGCGCCTGTTGCCGTTGAAGCGGCGCCAGTGAATTGAGCGCGGCTAGCCGCGATACAACCCGCGGGCTTCGATGCATTTCTCGACGGCGCGTGGAGTGAGATATCGCAAGCTGCGACCGGCCGCGGCGCGCTGGCGAATATCCGTGCTGCTAATGCCGAGCGCCGGCATCTCGACCTGACTTTGCTGGGCGATTTTCAGGCGCTCCGGCGAAATCAACTCGGCGATCGCCTCGAAACGCGGGGCCGGCGAGCCGGCGCGATGTACTACGGCCGGCGTCGCCAGTTCCAGAATCCGCCGCGGCTCGCGCCAGTTCGGCAGGTCTTCGAGCGTGTCCGCGCCCATCAGCAGGAACAGCTCCGCTTCGGGCTGTTCCGCCTGGATCGCCGCGAGCGTATCAACGGTATAGCTCACGCCGCCGCGATCCACTTCGAGACGCGAAACGGAAAACGCCTCGTGTCCGCCGATGGCGAGTTGCAACAATTCAATCCGCGTCGCGGCGTCGCTCACCGCGCGGCCGATTTTATGCGGCGGCGCGGCGGCCGGCATGAACCACACGGCGTCCAACCGGCACTGCTCGCGACAACTCTCGGCCAGCAGCAAATGCCCGTAGTGAACCGGATCGAAAGTGCCGCCAAAAATGCCGAGTCGCATGGAGCCGTCAGGTATCGAATGAGCCGCGTTGAAACTGTATTTCCGCAGCCCATAATTCTAGCGAACCGTCTGAGAGTTTTGACGGCTCAGTTTGAAGTTTTCAGTGGTTGTATTGCCACCTGCCTCACTTAACCCTCGATACTTTCCTCTCCTCCCCCCTCCGTGTCCTCCGTGCTCTCCGTGGTGAATCTTCGGAGTCACCCCGCTACTCCGCTTCTCCGAATTGTGAATTGAACTCCTCCGGATCAAACGGATCCGGCGTAGTGTCCGCGTCAACTTCCGCCTCGAAGTCTACCTGTTCGACGTCCGTATTCGCCGTCGGCCCACCACCAGGCGCCGTTTTGCCTGCAGCCACGTTCATCGCCTCATCGCCCGTCGCCATCCGCACCCATTCGTACAGTTCGAAATACTGCCGGCTATTCTGCCGCGTGAAGATCGCCGTGTCCGCGCCGCCGTGCGGCTCGATCGGTCGCACGAGCAGCGGGCTCTCCTGAGGATGGGCCTGATCCAATTGTTCGAGCACCGCCAAGAGATTGCGCTGCGTTTGGCGCCGCGCCCGTTCTCCTTGGCCGCGCACCTTGGCCAGAGTGAACTCCGACTTCGCGCCGACGCCGTGGCAGCCGGTTGTCGCGCAGGAATTCATCAACAGTGGCTGCACGGTCGCCGCGAACTTCTGCATGACTTCTGGCGGCAGCTTGTTCGTTTGACGATCTAGCTCCTGGCGATCGTTGGTTTTCGCCGGCATGGGCGATGTTACCGATGTCGCTGCCGGAGCAGCTTTCGCCAGTTCCAGACGCCGCGTCATCAGGCGAATGCGCGGATGATCCGCGTCCAGAAGCGTCGCCTGAGCGACTTCGGTCGCGGCCTCGTCGAGCAATTCATGTTGCAGGCACCATTGCGCCAATTCCAGATGCTCGTCCGCCCGCATTCCCTTCAATTGGGCCCGCTTTTTCTCGTAGCCCTCGCGCAAGTCCTTGCAGCGCAAGGCCACGTCGCTGGCTCGGAGGCGCAGTTCGCCCCCCGGCAAGGCCACGTAGTAGCGGTTGCCGGACTGGGTGATTTTGCCGCGGATGACCTCCCCGTTTTGGAGGATCAGCAGCCCTTCCTCGGGCGCCAGCGAAATTGGTTCCGCCGCCCAGGCCGCCAGGCCGCATAAACTCGCCACTGCCAGGAACAAGACCGGGATTGTCCGCCAGGATAGAATCATGCGCGGGAGGCTAGGTGAACCCGCCCCCAGGGTCAAGATCGAACGGAACGGCACGCATGTCCAGTCCCTTGGAAGAACTGATCGGCGCCTTGGTGGTGATCGACGTGGTCAGCCCGTACGTCTACCTGGGCAAGCTCGCCGAACACCGCGCGGATTTCCTGTTGCTGGAGGACGTCGACGTCCACGACTTGCGCGACGTCGGCACCACCCGCGAAAAATACGTCCTCGACAGCCGTCTCCACGGCATCCGCACCAACCGCCGCCGCGTCTGGCTTTCCCTCCGCGAAGTCGTCGGCATCTCCCGCCTGGACGAAGTCGTGCCGTATTGATTTGCCCGCGAAACACGCCAAAAAAGGGAGAGGAAAATAGTCCACGGAATACACGAAAGGACACGGAAAAGTTCAGGGAATCTCAGGTCCATTCAATCTTCCGTGTCCTTCCGTGTGTTCCGTGGACCAAAACTCCTCTCCTCCCATTTCGCGTGTTCAGCGTGTTTCGCGGGCAATAAAAAAGCCGGGAGCCAACTGGCCCCCGGCTGGTGACGTTCGTCGTTCTTTCGCGGTGATTAGATCACCTTTGTCTGACCCGGCACCGCTACCGCTGGCGTGGGCGGGGCGGCGTCGAAGTCGTATTTTGCCGGGGCGAGGCTGATTTCCGAGGCCAGGGCTTCGTCCATATTCAGCATCTGGCCGGAATACGTCGCCAAGCGGCCGAGGATGGCCG
>JALHLM010000126.1 GCA_022844585.1 Pirellulales bacterium
AGGCCACAGCATCGGGCAAGAAACCCACGGCAACGGCGCGAACATGGACAACCTGGAAACCCACGAGGAACGCCTGGTCCTGCCGCGGACCTGCTTCTCGGTGGAGCCCGGCATCTACCTACCGGAATTCGGCGTCCGCAGCGAAGTGAATGTCTTCGTGGACGCCACCGGCAAAGTCCACGTCACCGGCGGCCCAGTCCAGGAACGTGTCGTGGCGATCCTGGCGGAGTATTGAGCATCGAGGGTGCGCCAAAAACACTAGCCCGACGCGCCAGCGAGGGGAGAGGGCGTCGTACGGAGTACCCGGCCCTACTCTCATCGACCCCTTCGCCCCCTCGCTTGCGCGTCGGGCTAGTGAGACGATGAATAAGCACGAGCTATCGATTTCTAGTCGCCCACGTACGGCATCAGGGCCATGAACCGGGCCCGCTTGACGGCCTTGGTGACCGCGTGCTGGCTGGCGGCGGTGCAACCGCTCTTGCGGCGGGCCAACAGCTTGCCCTGGCGGCTGGTGAGCTTGGAGAGCAGCTCCAAGTCCTTATAGTCCACGTACATCGGACGCGGACGCTGGCCGTCGACGAAGACCGGGTCCTTCTTCTTCGTGCGGATCGTGGACTTCGAACGCTTCTTCGGCGGACCAGACTGCTGACGGGGACGCATACGGCCTCGGACTGCTCAAAAAAATACGGCTGAACCAGACCACCGCCCACTGCGGAGACCCGGAGAGTCCCATAGCCTAGCAAACAGGCCGGGGCGCGTCAAAGGTGGCGTGGAACGGGAAATGTCCTAACTGTGTGTTGCTGGAAGCGATACAACTTAAGGCGATGGCGCAACGGTCCACTTCGCAAGACGTTCATTCGTTACCAGCAGGCCGACCTGAACATCTCCACGCTCATTGCGGTAGAACCACCATTCGTATCCCTGTCCGGTAAGATCGTGACCATCCCAATCCCCGGTGAGCGAACCCTTTTCTTCTGGCGATCCCAATACCCCCTCTATTTCCTCGGGGTTCATTCCGACGCGAAGCCTGTAAACCTCATCCCTTGGGACGAAGGGGCGACTCCACCGGTATGCCATTGCAATCACCGCGCATTTCGCCACGACCACGAGCAGCGTGCGGAGGGTAAATTGCGGACGGGCCATCCCCTGAGTCTAGCAGGCGGTGGGGTGGCCAACTACTTTTCAGGGCGGCGGGAAAGTAAACCACTAGCGTTTGCGCGATGGAGGCCCGCGGCGCCCGGCTTTGAAACCAGCGGTCTCAAATGAAACGAGCGACGACGGACGCCAAGACATAGAGTATGGCGCAAACCGCCATCATGACTGCCGTCGTATACGCCACGTCCCGATAGTTCAGCCGCGAGGGCGGCGCGAATGGAGTTTCATCGCGATGCGAATGACTCTGCGACGATCTATACGGGTTGTCGTCCATTGAAAGAATTTGCCGAATGGGGACGCCAAGAAACTAGGCAGCGCAATTCAAATCAAGCCAACGACGATGATGACAAAGGGCGCAAGCCCGATGGCCATCCAAATCAGACAAGCCGTTAGTCGGCCCTTCCACCAGGCCCGGGCGGACATGAGCCAAACCGCGCCCCAAGCCGCATAAATGCAGCCAAAGGGGAGCGATTGATATCTGTTTGCCGGAGCGGCCAGAATCGCACCTCCGACCGCACCGAAGATAACCACCGAAAACATGACGCCAGCCAGGAGGAGCGCAAACCATCCGGGCGCGTCTTGGACAAAGGGCCGTCGCGGCGCGTCGTTTAGACCGCTCATTGCCAACGGCGACTTGTATGGGTTGTCGTCCATCTATTTTTCGACTTCCACGAGCCGTTTCACGGGTCGACGTCGCCATAGCGCGACGCAGCCGCTGAGAAGCCATCCAATAAGAGCGAAGACCCCCGCGCCGAGCGGCGTGCCCACCGCGATCACGAATACGGCCACAGCCATCGTCATCCCACATGCGCCCGTGCCTGGCGGTGTCGGATGGAGCGCCCTATAGACGATCTCGTGTCCGGCCAAGTAGGCGCCGAACAGGAACGGAATGCCTCCCCCGACGATGCCGCAAATAATGGCCGACCATTTCATGGCGTCGCACTGCCTGCGGAGTGTCTACCAGCGGGTGATGTGGACACGCGAAATCATCTGTCGGAGTGCAGCCCCTCACGGCGGCGTTGCACCATCGCTCGGAAGATTCCTGTCGACAGGCCAACGTCGATACATGGAACCTGAGTCCGCCTCCTCGGCGGTTTGAAACGCGGGAAGGGCCAGCGCCGCCAGCAGCGCAACTGCCGCGAGCGCAAACAGAAACCATCGCAGGCCCGGCACGACACGCCGGCTGCCGGCGGTCTTCGGCGATTGGTACGGGTTGTCGTCCATACCTTGGATTGTACGCAACAGCGCATGAAAAAGCCGCCCAGACGGGCGGCTTGAACTGTGAGCTCTGTTGTGGCACGGTCTCCCGACGGTGCCACGATTGGCTTTGTTGTGCGCGGAATGGGAGACCTTCGGTCGGGCCAGTGACACGGTCGGGAGACCGTCTCACAACTTGCTCGCCAATCGCCCGCTCATTTCACCTGCCACTCGGTGCGGCGGCCGTGCGGGTTTTGCGAACGCGAGTAGGTCGTGTTCCGTCCGGCGCCGAACCAGCCGTATGGGTAGCGCGGGGCGTAGCTCCATTGGATCTGCCAGCCGCCGTTGCTGTCGTAAACGCCGTCGTCGTAGGGGCGCTCGCGCATCTTTTGCCGCGGCACGTTCCAAGGGCCTGTGCCTTGAGGGGCGATCACCACGTAGCCGGTCGAGTCCGGCACGAACGGGACGATGTCATGGCCATAGCGGCCATAGGTGTGATTCTCGGCCGAGGCGTTGGCGGTCAGTAGGCCAACGCTCAGAACCGTGCCGACGGCGCAGGCGCGCCAGAGCGACTGAAACATGGTGGGACTCCTTCACACCAGCGAGGGCGGGGGAGATGCAGGGGTGGGGCTACCAATAATAGCACTCGCCGGACGCCGAGGCGGCCGGAACCGCCGGAAATCCTCGACCAACATCGACGGGCGAGATCATCGCCGCCGGACCAAACGGCGCAATCGGACTTCGCCAGGCGCAATCGAGCCGATCGAAGGGGGCCGGCCCCACTTCCGCGATCCGCCAGGAGTTCGGCCAGTGATAAGGCCCGTAGGCGGAATACGGCCCATAGCCGCCGAACCAGGGCGAGAACCCGTAGCGGTATCCGTAAGGCCCAAAGCGCCAGCCGCCATAATAGCCCGGGTAGTACGGCCAGACGGCGGGGCGGTTGTAGTACGGCGTATACGGATCCCAACTGCGGCGAGACGCGGCGTAACTGGGCGGCTCGCGGTAGTCGTATACGGCGCGCGAGGTCGGTTCGTAGGGGCTGTAACGCCGGGAGACGTCGGCGGGGCCGTAGTTCCTGGACTGCGCCAACGCGGCGCGCGACGCCAGCGCGCAGGCCAGCAAGACGAAAACGGCGATCAACCCGCGGTGCGACGAACGCATAGCTCTTGGAGGCTCCCAAACCTATCCTTCATGCTAGGCAGGTCGAACGCGGCCGGTCAAGTTTTTCGCGGTTGGTCCCATGGCGGAAGGAGCGAGCGATGTCCCAGGAACTACGGAACCGTCTGTTCCAGGAAATGAACGGCTGGACGCTGGTCGATCCCCATACGCACATCAATCCCCATGCTCCGGCCGCGAAGACGTTGGCCGATATCATGGGCTACCACTACTACACGGAACTCGCCCATTCCGCCGGGCTGAGCCGCGAAACCATCGAGGAACCGGGGCTCGATCCGCGCGAAAAAGTCGGCCGCCTCGTCGCGAACCTGGCGCCGATTGAAAACACGGTGCAATACAGTTGGCTGATCGAAATCGCCCGCACATTCTTCGGCTTCGACGATGAGCGTTTGACTCCCGGCAATTGGGAAGCGCTCTACGACAACTCGGCGAAACAAATGAGCCAGCCCGGCTGGTCCGATGAAGTGCTCCGCCGCTCCAGGTTGTCAGGCGTGTTCCTGACCAACGACTTCGACGATCCGCTCACCGGGTTCGATACGCGCCGCTACATCCCCTGCCTGCGCACGGATGATCTCGTGTTCCACCTCGCCAAGACGGCGGTGCGCGAGCGATTGCAGAAGGCGACCAACATCTCCGTCGGTAGCGCCTCCGATGTGCGCCGCGCGATCGGACACTTGTTCCAGCACTTCACCAAAAATAACGCGCGCGCCTGTGCGATCTCGTTGCCGCCTGACTTCGCGCCGGCGCCAATCGATGCCACCACCGCCGATCGCGCCCTGGCGGCGCTGTGGCGCGGCAACCCCAGCGCCGATGAACAGCGCGCGGCATCGCGATTCGTGTTCTGGACGTTGGCCGAAATGTGCGTCGAGCATCGGCTGCCGTTCGACCTGATGATCGGCGTCAACCGCGCCGTCTATCCCAGTGGCGTCTATCAGGGTCAGGACCTGTACGACAGCCGCGTGTCGCTGATTCAATATCGCGAGCTGTTCAACGCCTTCCCCAGCGTGACGTTCCCGATTTCGGTACTGGCCAGCGTGACGAATCAGGAACTGGCCAGCTACAGTTGGATCTTCCCGAACGTCGTCACCAACGGCCACTGGTGGTACTCGAACACGCCGACGTTCATCGAGCACGACCTCGGCGCGCGACTCGAAGCAGTGCCGGCGACGAAACAGATCGGCTACTACAGCGACATGTACAAACTGGAATTCGCCCTGCCGAAATTCGCGATGTACAAGCGCTGCCTGGCGAAAGTGCTGGCCGAGCGCTACATCATCGACCGCGGCTGGAGCGAAACGCGTGCGATCGACCTGGCGCGGCTGGTGCTGCGGGACAACACGACGGCGATCTTCGGCGTGGCGGCGGAGGGCTAACGAATCATAGAGCCGGAAGCGTAAGCGTCCGGAGCGCGCCGGCATCCAGCGTCGTCTACAGCGCGCTCCGGGCGCTCACGCTTCCGGCTCCAAGGCTAGAAATCAGCAACAGCGGACTGCCATGGACAACCAAGACAGATCACCGCAAGCGACGCGAACGCGTGGAAGTTCTTCGGGCCTGCTCAACGTCGTCCTCTGTGCGACAATACTGCTTGGCGCCCTAGTTTTTGCATGCGCCGACTTTCTCGGCGACTATGCGACCGCGGTCGCCATCAGTGCTGATGGTCGTACGGCCGCGATCGGCACCAACGAGGGCGAGGTGCGACTGATCGAAACTCAGTCCGCGAACGCTTCGGCGACGATAGACGTGGGTAGCGAGATTTCGCAAATGGCATTCGGCGCGGACACGCTTTGGATTGCCGGCTCCAAAGGAACGTTATTCGCGATAGACCTTCGAGACCGTAGTGTTCGACGATTTGCGGATCGACTGTTTGGCGCTGCGACATACCTAAAGGCAACGAACGATCGGCTGTTTATTGGTGTCGATTTCGAGCTGCTTTACTCCATTCCACTCAATGCCGACGTCGGCGAATCCTTTGAGCGAGTTGCTACCGGCGGCATGTCGGCAGTCGCGTGTCCAGATGCAACTCACGTCTACTGGACTGGTTTCGGGCCGCAAATCCATGCTTTCGAACTCAGTTCGAGGAAATCCGAGACCTATTCCATAGACCGCGATTGCCAAGCGGCTGCGATTGACGTGAACGCGCGGGGCCAAGCTGCCGTCGGTTGCGAGGACGGCCGCATCCGCTTTTTCAACGAACTGGTTGAAGGTCCCGTTTGGACATCACCTAGCGACTCGACGAGCGGTGATGCCGTAGCAGTAATCTCGATCAGTCAGAATGCCGAAACGGTCGTTTCCTGCGACCTAAGCGGTGGAATTCGTTTGATCGATGCTGAAGATGGCGCCACTCGCTTTCACACATCCACCGGCTACCGCCTATTGATAGATTTCGCGGCAAATGAGGACCATGGTCGTGCGATCGTGATCGCGCAGAATCATCGGCTTCCATGGCGGAGTGTCACCGTCTACGATCTCGAAACTCAGCGGGGCCGCTTGTATGATGCGAATTACACGAGCCCGTTCGCCTATTGGATTTCACTGGCAATGATGTTTGTCGCGGGTGGGCTATTGATTCAGAACGCTGTCCGACGCCGTTTTCTGTCGCGTTCGAAATAGTGAGTCATGGAGCCGGAAACGTAAGCGCCCGGAGCGCGTTGTAGACGACGTCGATTACCGGCGCGCTCCGGGCGCTCACGCTTCCGGCTCCAGGTGTATCAACGAACATCCGCTGACTTCCACCCGCCCGCGATCCAGGCTATCGTAATAGGCGTCGTTCCGCCTTTGTCGCAGCCTGAATTCGGTGGTCCCATGAGCATCTCGCCGTTCTCCCGTCGCCAGTTGCTTTCCCGTGCGGGCGGCGGTTTCGGCATGTTGGCGCTCGCGGGCTTGATGCAGGATGCCGGGCTCGCCGCGACGACTGCCGAGAGTCTGGATCCGCTCGCGCCGCGCATGGGGCATTTTCCGTCGCGGGCGAAGTCGGTGATTTGGCTCTTTATGAACGGCGGGCCCAGCCATGTCGATTGCTGGGATTACAAGCCGGAACTTGAACGCCGCGACGGGCAGGAGCTCGCCGGGTTCGATCAGAACACCGGGTTCTTCACCGACCAGGTCGGGCCGTTGATGAAGTCGCCGTTTAACTTCGCACAACATGGCGAGTGCGGCGCCTGGGTGTCGGATATCTTTCCGAACATGGCGCAGCACGTTGACAAGATGGCGTTTCTGAAGTCGTGCTTCACCGACTCGAACAATCACAGCCCGGCGCTGTTCAAAGTGAACACCGGCATGGCGCGGATGGGTTTTCCGTGCGTGGGGGCTTGGGTCACGTATGGCCTGGGCTCGGAGAATCGCAGCCTGCCCGGCTTTGTCGTGATGCATGATCCCAAGGGACGCGGCTTGCCGAAGGGCTATTCGCAGAACTGGGGCTCCGGGTTTTTGCCAGGCGTCTATCAAGGCACGGCGCTCGCCAACGCGGGGCCGCCGATTCACGACCTGGTGCGCCCAGCGGAAATGTCCGACGCCGCGCAGCGCGCGCAGTTGGATTTGCTCGCGCAACTCAATCAGCGGCATCAAGCACAACATCCAGCCGAAGCAGAGTTGGCGGCGCGAATCGAGAGTTTTGAGTTGGCCTACCGGATGCAAATGGCCGCGCCGGACGCCCTCGACGTCGATCGCGAGACGGCCGAGACGCAGGATCTGTATGGTTTGCACGATGATCGCTGTTCGCATTTCGCGCGGCAGTGTTTGATCGCGCGCCGCCTCGTGGAGCGCGGCGTGCGTTGCGTGCAGATCTACAGTGGCGGCGAAGAAAACGAAAAGAGCTGGGATGGTCACACGAACATCAAAGACAACCATTCCGGCTTCGCGGGCGAAACCGATCGGCCGATCGCGGGTCTGCTCGCCGATCTTGAACGGCGCGGCTTGCTCGATTCCACGCTCGTCATCTGGGGCGGCGAATTCGGCCGCCTGCCGATCGTGCAAAAGGGCGGGACGGGGCGCGATCACAACCCACACGCCTTCACCGTCTGGATGGCCGGCGGCGGCGTCAAAGGCGGCTACACGCACGGCGCGACCGACGAAATCGGCCACCGCGCCGTGGAAGACAAAGTGAGCATCAACGACCTGCACGCCACGATCCTGCATCTACTCGGCATGGATCACACGCGGCTGACGTACCGCTTTAACGGGCGCGAGTTCCGCCTGACCGACGTAGCGGGCGTGGTCGTCGAGAAAATCCTGGCGTAGTCGGGTGCGGCGAAAGCGTGTTGCGCGATCGACGTCGATCCCGCTAAGCCCGGGGAAGGCCATCAAAGACGTGGGTGATGGTACGTCTTCGAGGGCCTTCCCTGGTTTTTTTCAGTTCAACGCGTGTTCCTGAGCAACGCTTATTCCCGTACCAGCCGTTCGCGGATCGTCTCCAACTGCTGCTGTAGCGTGAACACCTGGCGGTTCAGCGTTTCACGGGCGATGCGCATGCGGTTCTCGATTTTCTCGCTACCCTTGCGGATGCCGCCGACCGCCTGATCGACCTCGTCGAGTAACTGAATCTGCTTCTCGATTTCCAAGATTGCCTTGGCGACTGGTTCCGTATCGAACGCGACTTTTTCCTTTTCCAAAGCTTTTCGGACACAAAGCGCCTTGGCGACGCTAAGGGCGGCCCTTAGGCAGACGTCGGTGGCCGCGTCGTCGGCGTCCCAGACGACGAGAATGTCGTTGCGGTGGCGCTCGAACGATTCGAGATGACTCGGCGCCACGCGCTTCGAAAACACGAACACGCCAATCTCCGCACCGCGATTTTTGCGGGCGTTCTCGATTTCATCGAGCGCCTTCTTGGCGTCGTAGCCCTTTTCTTCCTTGGCTTCGATGACGATCTTCGCGCCGCCCGCGACGTTTTCTCCGTTCAGCTCAATCACCGCGTCGCCGACTTTGCTGCCGCGCATCAGGCCGGTTTCGCGTCCCGTGGCGGAAAGCAGATCGCCGCACTTCTTGGCTTCCTCGGTGAGGAACTCCAGGCATTGCGCCTCGAATTCATCGCCATGGCGCGTCGAGCGCGCCGCTTCCTCGCGGCGCGTTTGCATGCGGGTGAGTTGCTCGCTCACTTCGAGTTGAAACTCGCGCGACTGCTTCTGGTGCTGCGTGAGCACGTCCAGCAGTTCGCGCTTGAGCCGATAGAGCGAAGAACCCTCGTCGTCGAGCGTCAGATGCCGGCTGATCGCCAGGTTGGTCGATTCGACCGTCGTCGTCATCCGCGAAAGCGCCGACGTCTCGTTGTCGAGCGAGAACTCGCTGGAGATGGCCTTCTGCGCGAGATCCACTTGCCTCACGAGCCGCGACAAGGCGGAATCGTTATCGTCGAGCGAGAACTCTTTCACGACGGCGTCGATCTTGTTCTTGAGGTCGTCCTTCAAATTGCCGTTGTTGTCGGTCAACTCGGTGACCAGGCGATGCAGCGCGCTTTCCTTGTTGTCGAGCGAAAACTCGCTCAGCACCCGTTCGCGCTGGTGATCCAACTCCTCGCAGACCACGTCCTTCATCGACTTCAGAATCCCTTCGCTCTCGGAAGGGGAGAGCAATTTGAAAATCGAACTCTCCTCGCCCACGTGCCGCGTCAGCGCGCGGTGCAATTCGGAATCGTCGCCCGTCAGCTTCCGCGCCAGCAGCGATTCCAACTCGCCGTCCTTTTTCAACAGCCGGTCGACGCGTTCGTGGAACCGGCCGTTTTGCGGATCGAAGTACTCTTTGAGCGTCGACGATAACGACGATTTCAGGTCGTTTTGATGCGCCGTGAGCGCCAGTTGGACTTGGTTCAGCAGCCCGGTCCCTTCGCGGCGGAGGGTATCGGCGTCGAGCTGCCCGCGGGCTTGTCGTAGCGCGAGGACTCCCAGCCGAAGCGCCGCCAAGGCGAAGTCGTGGCGGTCGCGACCCGGTCGGCGCGAGGTGAGTTCCGTGAGCACTTCCGGGTCGGTGACCTGGAGAATCAACTCCAGCGAGTCATCGAGTCCCTCGGCAGCCACCAACTGCAAGCGATCAATCGTCGTACCACTCATGGTTTCCTCCCCACTCCGGGTAGCCTCGTCGCCGTCGCTTCGTATTTTTGCGCGGCGAGACGTTGTGTGCAAGTGTTCAGTCAATGAGTAAGGCCTGACAGCGTTGCTAGCATCCGGTCTGGCAGAATTGAAAGTCCTACCCACGCATAGAAGAAGTTTTTCCCTGTGTAACCTCGTGCGGACGCTCGTCGTTCCGACGCAACTTGGGCTTGCGGCGAAGGTTGCGCACCAATCGCGAGCGGCAACCACATGCTCGGCACGGCATCTGCATTTGGTGCGGCTGTCGGCCCATCCAATTGCCGGCGTTTGGATCACCAAGGGGAGTCGCATCATGGATCGACGCGAAACGGCACTTTGTCTCCGCGAGGTTTTGGACCATCTCAATCGCTGCTGTGATCAGTGGCACGCGGCGGATTCCCGCACCGAGCAATGGGCGCTGCAGTCGATCGAGCGCGATCTCGCGGAATTGCAACGCGTCTGCCGCCTGGCTCGGCGGCAGAGTATTGAGGCGCTTGCCCAGGGCGCCGATTTAGCCGTATCCGCGCGGGCGGCGTAGTTCGACGGGCTTTTTTCTCGCGTCTCCTGCGCAAACTGCGCCATCTCGCCACTTCAGGCTGCGCGGCGTCGGCAAACTCCACGGCAAGAATGGGGGTTTGACTGGAGAAGCTGCGGCGATCTTTCCGATAAGTCCGATTGTTCCGGCGGCGCAGACCTTGCCGTCGGGGCGCGACGCGCCTCAAGACACTCCGATTAGGAGCGGACGATGACCTGGCGGAATGGATTTGCGGGCCTCTTATTTCTCTCGGCCGCCTGCGCTCCCTGCGCGGCGCAAGTGGCGGCGCCAGCGCGCGCCGCTCGTCCGGCCGAGGAACCGCTCCTGCACGCCTATAGCTTTCCGGCGCCGCAGCTCGAACGCGCCTACGCCGACCTGGCGAAGGAATTCGGGCGCGAACGCAACGCCAAGTTCGCGATCGATCGGCGCACGATGCAAGTCCTGGTGGTCGCGCCGCCGAGCGTGCATGCGAAGATCGTCGCCTGGTTGAACCCAGAACCGCCGGCCGAAGCGCAGCCCGTCGCTCCGAGCGCGCCGGCGTTGACGCCACTCGCGCAGAATCAACAACCCATTCGCCTGGAAGCCAAGCTCTGGCCGGCGCTGGCGGCGTCGCTCGAGCAGATCTGGCACAAATCGCTCAGCAAGCCGACCAGCCGGATCGGCGAGATCTCGCGTTACAAAGTGCAACTCGATCGCGGCGGCGAAGTCGAACTCGAGTTCGATCCGCGCCAAGGTACGCTGATCGTCAACGGACAAGAGCCGTACGTCTCGCAAGCCTCGCGGTTGATCGAAGCGTTGCTGGCGGCCCCTAGCGCCGATGGCAACCGCACCAAGGTGGTGCCGGTCGTCAAAGCGCCGCCAGAAAAACTGCGGATGGCGCTCACCGCATATCAATCCGGCGCCGCTCCGGCCGAGGCCGGCACGACGGCCGTGCGCCGCGCCCCGCGCACTGACGGCCTGCAAGGCACGCAATTGACGCAATTGTTCCAACAGCCCGCGGACGCTGAGGAAGAAGAGGAAGGCGACCAGCAGTTGGATGAAAACGGGCAGCCCATCGAGGAAGGGCAACCGGATCAGCCGGAAATGCAGCCGCCCGGAGACGAACCGCCGCCGACGGCCGAAGACCTGGCGGCGCTCCTGGGTCAGGTGCGCATCGAATACATCGAAGGCATGGACGCGATCATCATCACGGGCCGCCAGGCGGACGTGGAAAAGGTGCAGCGGATCATCGACGAGATCGAACAGATCGCCGCGCAAACGGTGCCGGTGATTGAGGTTTATCCGCTGGAACACGCCAACAGCGAAGCCGTGGCCACGATGGTCACCACGCTGTACGACACGATGCTCCAGCCCCGCCAGGGGCGCGTGAGCATCACGCCGCTCGTGAAACCGAACTCCTTGCTGTTGATCGGACGTCGGGAAAGCGTCGATAGCGCGTTGGAACTCATCAAGCGGCTCGATCAACCAGTCGACCCGCAGAAGCAATTCGAAATATTTCGCCTGCGGCACGCCTCGGCGACCGAAGTGCAGACGCTGATCACGCAGTTCTATCAACAGCGTGGCCAGGCTGGACAAGGGGGCCAGGGCGGCGCCGGACAGGAAGTACCGGGCTTGGCCCCGCGCGTGATTGCGACGGCCGACTACCGTACGAACTCCTTGATCGTTCAGGCCAGCCCGCGCGATTTGGCGGAAGTCGGCGCGTTGATTCAACGCATGGACGATCCCACGAGCGCCGCGGAGAACGAGCTCCGCGTCGTGCCGTTGCAGAACACGATGGCCGAGGAAATGCAGCAGGTACTGCAAAACGCGCTGACGGCTACCACATCCGCCCAGGGCGGCCGCGGCGGGCAAGGCGGCCAGGGCTTTGACGGCGGTGGCGGCGGCGGACCGCAGTCGATCGTCCCATCGCAGGGCGGTGGAGCGACCGGGTCGCGCGCTCAGCAGATGAAATCCACCGCGCTCCGCTTCATGGCCATCGACAGCGAAGGGCGCCGGCAATTGCAGTCCGGCGTCCTATCCGATGTACGGATTACGGCGGAGCCTCGCTCGAACTCCTTGCTCGTCTCGGCCCCCGCAGCCAGCATGGAACTGCTCGAAGCGTTGATCAAGCAACTCGATCAACCGCCGGCCGCCGCCGCACAGGTGAAGGTCTTCACGATCATTCGCGGCGACGCCTCGGCGCTTGCCGAATTGCTGCAAGGTCTCTTCGGTCAGGCCGCCGCAGGCGGACAGGGCCGTGGCGGTCAGCAACAACAAGCACGGCTCGTGGTGGGCACGGGCGAAGGGGGCGGCGTGTTGCCGGTCCGCTTCTCGATCGACACCCGCACGAACAGCATCATCGCGGCCGGCAGTGAGGGGGACCTTCGCGTGGTCGAAGCAATCTTGCTGCGGCTCGACGAAAGCGATTTGCAGCAGCGCGAAACGCAAGTCTACCGGTTGCGTAACGCGCCGGCGGACGCCATCGCGGAATCGGTCAACGAATTCCTCCGCACGGAACGCGAGACGCAGCAATTGGTGGCCGGCGCCTCCACGGCCTTCGAGCAAATCGAACGGGAAGTCGTCGTCGTGCCGGAATTGGTGAGCAACTCGCTCATCGTCAGCGCCACGCCGCGGTATTTTCCCGAGATTCAGAAGCTGGTCACGCAGCTCGACGCCCGGCCGCCGATGGTGATGATCCAGGTGCTGATCGCCGAAGTCGCGCTCAACAATACGGACGAGTTCGGCGTAGAGTTGGGTTTACAGGATTCGCTGCTCTTTGATCGCA
>JALHLM010000127.1 GCA_022844585.1 Pirellulales bacterium
GGACGATCGCCGCGTTGTGCTTGATGTTCGCGGCGACCGCGGCGCGGGGTGCGGAGCCAGGGCTGCCGACCTTCACCAGCGCCGAAGAAGCCGGAGCGGATTTCGCTATTCAAGGCGAGTACGTCGGCGAAGTGAACACCGGCGACGGACCGATGAAGTTCGGCGTGCAAGTCCTCGCCCTGGGCGATGGAAAATTCCGCGCCGTGGCCTATCCGGGCGGGCTGCCGGGCGAAGGTTGGAAGCGTGGCGACGACAAGCACACGGCCGAAGGCAAAATGGAAAACGGCCAGGCCGTGTTTAGCGGCGGCGACGGCGGCCAGGGCGTCGTTAAGGACGGCGCGCTGCATGTCTCCCACGGCGGCGGCCAGACCAGCGTGCTAAAGAAGGTCGAGCGCAAGAGCGAGACGCTGGGCAAGGAAGCGCCGGAAGGCGCAATCGTGCTCTTCGACGGCTCATCGACGGATCACTTCGTCGACGGCAAAATCGTGGAAGAAAAACTGCTCGCGTCCGGCTGCGCGTCGAAGCAGGAGATGAAGGATCACACGATGCACATCGAGTTCCGCACGCCTTTCATGCCGACCGCGACCGGCCAGGCGCGCGGCAATAGCGGCGTGTACGTGCAGGATCGCTATGAGATCCAGGTGCTCGATTCGTTCGCCTTGGAAGGCGAGAACAACGAATGCGGCGGCCTCTACAGCATGAAGGCCCCCGCGGTCAACATGTGCTACCCGCCGCTCAGTTGGCAGACGTATGACATCGACTTCACCGCCGCCAAGTTCGACGCCACGGGCAAGAAGACCAAGAACGCCCGCCTGACGTTGCTGCACAACGGCGTGAAGATTTACGACGACATCGAGTTGGCGGACAAGACTCCCGGAGGCGCCCCGCAAGAAGCCCCCGGCGTCGGCCCGCTGAAATTGCAGGACCACGGCAACCCCGTGGCCTTCCGCAATATCTGGTTCGTCGAGAAGAAGTAACGCGCGATCGCGACGCTTCAACGCTTAAGCCCAGGGAAGGCCAAGCATGACTGACCATATGGATCAGTCTGCGAGGGCCTTCCCTGGGCTTTTCTACGCGCGCTATGTCTGGACACGCACTACTTCTTCACAGCCGCCTTCGAGCGCGGCGTCAGCTGCATCACGAACACCGAGTCCCAGCCGTCGGCGGACGTTGAACCGAGCACGATGAATTGATTCAGCGGCGCTTCGACGGTCGAGGAAATGTTCGCGATATTCGCGATCGCCTCATTCCCGGCAATCTGCTTCCCTTGAATCTCCGCGATGATCATTGGACTTCCTCCGGCGGACGTGGATTGAATCCCCTCGAACTGAAGCTGATAAGCCGCCTCGCCCACTTGTGGACGACATTCCACACTGAAGGCCTTCGAGGCGTCTCCCACGTTGATCATCATCTGCCCCACCAGGCTCAAGTCAGAAATGCCCAAGGCGCCAAGCTCCTGCACGACTGGCTCGAGACCCGGCGGCACGTCAGCGCCTTGCACTTTGCTTCCGAGCCAAATGACACGCACGGTCACTGGGGGCAACGCCGATGATACTTCCGCGGCGCCTTCACTGGCCTGATCGAGCTCGCGCAAGATCGCCTCAGTTTGTTCTTGCAATCCCGCCGGCGCACTCACGATCAGACGGTTGGTCCTGGCATCCACCGCGACGCGCATATCCGAGTCCGACTTCAACACCTGCGCGATCGTTTGACCGGCCTCCTGCGCTTGAACGAACTTCAAGTGGTACACCCGCAACTCCGAACGCTCGGCCTCTTGCGCATGCACGGGCATTGCGCCGCACAAAGCTGTCATGACCAGGCAGACGCCCGTCGCCAACCGGCGCAGGTCGGCACGTTGATTGAATCGCATGCAGAATCTCCTCGATTAGGAATAGGATGTGTGCTCAGCATTCATGCAAAATTGTTCACACTAGCCCGACGCGCAAGCGAGGGGGTGTAGACGGTGGGATCTGAGTAAACGTCGTACTCAGTTCCGCGGTTGCTCCCCCTCGCTTGCGCGTCGGGCTAGTGTGGTTCCTACTGCGCGTGCATTTAGTTCGCCTCGATTTCCTGCGCCTGATCGGCGACGCGTACTTCCGGATACAGCCACACAATGCTGACCTGCAGATTCTTCGACTTGAGTGGCATCGCGATCACCTGCGACTCCGGTGAGAATTCAATCCGCACCTCGGGCGGCGCCGGTGTCGCCGCGACACGCTCCGGCGCAACCTCAACCTCTGGCTTTGCGACCGGCACTACGCCTTGATCGAACGACCATCGCAAGATAAACGACAGCAGCCCAGCGGCGATTCCGATCACGGCGCAAATGCGCACGATGTTCCGGCGGCGAACGCGTTCACGTTGGGCGACGATCGCAATCGGCTCCGTCAGCGTCACCGGAGCGACTGGCTTCGCTGCCGCGAGCAGGCCTTCCCAACGGCGATCCACCTCCACCGCGCGACGGCAGGCTTCGCACCCACCAAGATGTGTTTCAAAGGCGATCCGTTCCGCTTCTCGCAGTTCGCCATTCAAATAGTCGTCAAGTCGCGAGCAATGTTCGGTGCTCATGTGGACGCCCTCGCGTCGCAAGTGTTGTGCGGTGTTTCGGTGAACATCGACCGCATTTTCTTTCTCGCCAACGAGAGATTCGTCTTCACCGCGTCGTGATTGCTCCCTAGCACGCTCGCGATTTCCTTGAGGTCGAGCCCTTCGCACGCAAACAAATACAGCACCTCGCGCTGCCTTGGTGGCAACGCGTCGAGCGCAGCCACCGCCCTGGCGACTTCCTCATTTTCCTGAGCCAGATCGTCCGGCGAGCGTTGCGGTCCCATCAGTTCCATGTTCAGCGACCCGGCCTGTTCCGGCGCGAGGCCCGATCGGCGCGATTGATCGCGCCACAGGTTCGCGGCGATCTGAAACAGCCACACGCGTAGCCGACGCTCATCGCGCAGTTGCTTCCAACTGCGGCAAGCGCGCAACATCGCCTCCTGCGTCAGGTCTTCGGCCGCATGCCGGTCGCCGGTCAGCCGTAGGGCGAACCCGAACACCCGCGGCACGTGCTGTTCCAGTGAAGCATTCACCGCCAAAGGTCACCCGTCGTGCCGCGGCGTCCGTTTCAGTCCGTCCGAGAAGTAAGACGAACCAAGGCGCAAAAAGTAAAACCGCCCGGCCACAAACTACCATGCCGGCACAGTGACCAAAACGCGCGACCAATCATTTGCGTGCTCGCTAGCTCAGCGAAAGCGCGGGTGCCTGGGGCTGGGGCATGCCATTCCGCTTGCCAGCCCAACTGCAACTGGGGCATCGCGAAACTTGCTTGAGGCGTTTATCGAAGCCCCAGCCGGTTTGACGTCGCTAACGTGTTACGCCGTGCCCCTGCCCCAGCCACTCACCGTTGTTGCCCACAAGCAAAAATGAATGACCGATCGCCCCTAGTAGGCCGGCGACTGAGTTGCGCGAAGTGCGCAAGAAAAAAGGCGATCCTCGTCGTCATAAGGGCGAGGCCGGCAACGCCGGCATCACCCTAACTGCCCCCAGTTTGACGTACGAGGATCACCTAAAGAAAGTATTCGACGAGAATTAGTACTCCGCTCGATACGGCTTGCCGCACCGACTATTGTGGCGGAACGAAAAAGCGATTTGGGACCGTGCAATCCGCACTGTACTACTAATCGCTTAGTTGTTTTCACAAGCGCCCCCTGTGCGGAAAACCGCCCACACTCAGGCACACCCCGAACGCAGGAGCACTCTCACATCGGCCGTGGTTGATCGGTAACAACGCGGCAACGTGTTCACAGCCCGGCGGCGGAGTTCGCACGTCTCCTGGACCGATACCCTTAGGGGGATTACACTTGCGTATCTTTTCCCAGCCCGCCGGGCGGGAATTTCTCGACACGCATTCCGCGCCGGTCGTAACGGATCGGCTTACGCGCCATGGACATGGATAAACTGGTCTCGCTCTGCAAGCGGCGGGGATTTCTCTTCCAATCGAGCGAGATTTACGGCGGCCTGAACGGCTTCTGGGACTACGGCCCGCTGGGCGTCGAGCTCAAGCGGAACGTCAAGGAAGCCTGGTGGCGCGACATGGTCACCGGCCATGACGACCTGACCGCCCCCGCCGGCGCGCCGGAACCGTACGAGATGACCGGCCTCGATTGCACGATCATCATGCACCCGCAGGTCTGGAAATGCTCCGGGCATTACGACCTGTTCCATGATTTCATGGTGGACTGCAAGGAATCGAAGAAGCGGTACCGGCACGACCAGGTCCGCGGCCGCTGGGTCAAAAGGGCGCCGCATCGGCCGCCCGGAGCAGCGGTGGAAGGGTCTTGGATAGAGCAGGACACGGGTGTCTTCGTCACGACCATGGCGGAGGGCGACCTTGAAGCGCACCTTCTCCAACGCGCATTGAAGTACTTCAACCTACGCGCCAAGGACGAAGTGCAACTTGTATGGGAAAGCCCGATTCAGTCCCTCACGACCGTCAAGGATTTTGCGAGAGTCCTCGGTCCCGACGCCAAGGCGCTCGGTACGCTGACCGAGCCGCGCGAGTTCAACCTGATGTTCAAGACCTACGTCGGCGCGCTCTCCGGCGAGGAAGGGGCCGCGTTCCTGCGCCCGGAGACGGCGCAAGGCATCTTCGTTAACTTCAAGAACGTCGTCGATAGCTCGCGCGTGCGGATCCCGTTCGGCATCGCGCAGACCGGCAAGAGTTTTCGCAACGAAATCACGCCGCGCAACTTCACGTTCCGCTCGCGCGAGTTCGAGCAGATGGAAATCGAGTTCTTCTGCCACCCGAAGTCGTCGGCCGAATGGTACCGCTACTGGCGCGACCGCCGTTATCGCTGGTACACGGACCTCGGTTTGGCGGGCGATCGACTCATCCTCCGCGAACATCATCAGGATGAGTTGAGCCATTACTCCTGCGGCACCGCCGACATCGAATACGCCTTCCCGTTCCTGCCGCCGGGCGAGTTCGGCGAGCTCGAAGGCATCGCCCATCGCGGCGACTTCGACCTGCGCAGCCACATGGAAGGCAAGCTCGTCCGCCAAGGCAACGACCTGGTCGTGGAACTCGGCCCGGACGGGAAGCCGAAACATCGCGGCTCCGGCAAAGATCTGAGCTATCGCGACGATCTGACGAACGAGCGTTACATCCCGCACGTGATCGAACCCTCGGCCGGCGCCGACCGCGCCACGCTGGCGTTCCTCTGCCAGGCCTACACGGAAGATCAGGCCCCGGACGAAAACGGCAAAATGCAGGAACGCGTGGTGATGAAACTCCACCCGCGCCTGGCGCCGATCAAAGCAGCCGTCTTCCCGCTGGTGAAAAAAGACGGCATGCCGGAAGCCGCGCAGCAAATCTACCGCGACCTGAAAAAACACTTCAACGTCTTCTACGACGAAAAAGGCGCGGTCGGCCGTCGCTACCGCCGACAAGACGAAGCCGGCACCCCGTACTGCATCACGGTCGACGGGCAGACGCTCACCGACGGCACGGTAACGATTCGCGATCGAGATTCGCTGCAACAATGGCGCGTGCGTGGGGAGGATTGCGCGGCGGAGGTGAAGCGGCGGATGGAGGGGTAAGGTCAAGCACGCTAGACGAGGGAGATCGCGTGAGCTCGCATTTCATGTCGGCGAGTCCATCTGGCCAAAGTATGACTCGCACACAAATTGATCGCCAATACATGCTCGTGTTTGCCGTCTGCGCGGTGCTCACCATCGCCGCAGCTTTGGGGGGAGTATTTGTCGGCTATTCGCTCAGGTCAACAACGTCCTCAGTTCAAACTTCACTGCCTCCGACTCACGATAGTTCGGACATGAACAATCAGCGCGCTCCGGGCGTCGATGAGTTCGAAGAACACGTGAATTGGGTTTCGATCATTGAGGTTCCACCGCGACACGCTGAGGCCTACGGCGCGTGTCAGGTGCTACTGCGCGATGCTTTGCATGATCGCGCCGACGAATTGCTAACGCCGGACTATCTTACTTATTACCCGCTTCCGGACGACGGCAGCGGCAAGCTGCGCCACGGTTGGCGCATTCGAGGTTTGCTCGGCGGCGATTCGATCGTAGCACATATCGTGCATGACGTTGCTGGCGGCCTCATTCGCGAACCTGCTTGGCGAATCACTTACTTAAAGGTGCGCGATCGAGTAGTGGCGGGCTACGACAAGCCGCTTCCCGGCGTGAGCACTGAACGTCTGCCATTCTAATTCTCATCGCTGAACGTCAGGCAGTTTCAACCGCGTCGAGTGCCTGGGGCTGGGGTATCCAATGTATTACCTTGACCGGGCGAATCTGGGGCATCGCCGCGCGGTCCATCTTGTCTTACCGAAGCCCCAGTTTTGTAGATCAGGCAAAATCCATCTTGCGAAGACGATGACAAACGAGGTACCGCGCCATCAACAACTACCGTCGCCCTCGGATGGGATTGCCTGACTTGCTGGCGACGTCGTTTCCGTCAGGCACACATTTCGCGCGGCGTGGGATGTGTCGATGATGGAACTTGTGTGACGCGATTTTTCTTCGACGGCGGTGCCTGACCTACAACTGCATCGCCAAATACTTGACGCGCCCGCAGCCATCGACCACACTCGCTCCGGGGCGCACTTCAAGCCGTCGCGTTGCGGCGGCGAAGGAATTGACAATGCGGACGGTAGCATCACTCGGGATTGTTGTGTTGAGTTTCGTTCTGGCAGGCCACAAGGTCGGGGCGTCCGGTTGGGAGCCGGAGTTCCATATCATCCCGGACTTTCCCGGTGGACAGTCGCTTAGCGTTCCTTGGTCGGTCTCCGCGGATGGTTCAACGGTGGTCGGATACTCGGATACGAATCAGGGTCGCGAGGCATTTGTTTGGACGAAGGCCGCCGGCATGCAACACATGCCGGCGACCGACCTCGGCCGGCCCTACACTGCGTGGGACGTGTCCGCGAACGGCGCCGTCGTCGTGGGAGAACTGGAAACCGCCGGGGGCTACCAGGCGTTTCGCTGGTCTCACCAAACCGGTTACGAGCTGATTGCAACGCAGTTTGCCGACTTAACGGTCAAGGCGGCAGCTGTGTCGGACGATGGAAGCGTTGTCGTCGGGCACGCGCATTCCTCGACACAGCCCTATTTCGCGTGGGTTTGGACCGCAGCAACTGGGGTGCATTTGCTGGGCGATCTGCCTGGCGGTCGAACGTACTCCGAAGCGCGCGACATTTCCGGCGATGGCTCGACGATTGTCGGCGTCAGCGCTTCGGAGGAGGGGAACGAAGCCTTTCGCTGGACGCTGGACGACGGCATGGAAGGACTCGGGATACTACCGAGCACGGTTCCGGGGAGCGGTAGCCAGGCGGTATCGTTTGACGGCACGGTGATCGCAGGACATTCCTCGTCGGACGGGTTCACGGCAATTCAAGCTACGAGATGGGACGCGGCGGAAGGACTGTCGGGCATCGGCGTGCGACAGTCAGGTCCTTTCTATTGGAGCGAGGCCTGGGATATCAGCGCCGACGGCGCTCGCATCGTCGGTCAGCATTTCACGAACCGCGACGACAGCGCCTTCATTTGGCACGAGAATCACGGCATCCGCTCCCTGGAACCGCTGCTACGAAATGACTATGGCCTTGATCAGCAAATGGGCGGATGGCATTTGCAAAGCGCCATGGCAATCTCAGCTGACGGCCGCGTCATGGCGGGCACGACCAGGGGCGCAGCCTGGGTAGCAATCGTCCCCGAACCGTCGGCTTTTGCGATCGGTTTAGTATCGATCGCGCTAGGCACGGCGCTTGTCCGCCGCCGACGCTAGGACCAATCTTCCTACGCGTTTTCGCGATGCAAAAGGCGTCAACCGCCACAGATCGCGAAAACGCGAAAGGGGGAATTGAAGATCAACGTCGGCGTCGCCACTACGTGGGCTTGCCACACCAACCCGAAGCGCCAGCGAGGGGGAGAGGACGATTAATCTCAGCGCCACATCGCGCAGAAACCGGCGTCAATTCCCCCTCGCTGGCGCTTCGGGTTGGTGTACATGCTTCACAGCGGCTACTGTTTCTTCGCCAGGTACTCGTTCACTTGCGCGCGAATTGTCACGATATTCTCGTCCTTGGCGTCGATAGCACTGCCTTGGTCGAGCGCCGCGATCGCTTCGTCCCAGCGTTCGAGGCTTGACAGCACTGCGCCTTTGAGTGCGTAGGCATAGACAAACTTGGGGTTCAACTCGATGGCCTTCTCGGTGTCGGCCAGTGCATCTTTGTACTGTTCCGTCTCCAGGAGCAGGTAGGCCCGCGTGGTAAATACCGTGGGGTCCGTCTTTACCTGCTCCGCCACGGCGTGGATATCTTCTAGCGCTTTGCCGTGCTCATCCAGTTCACGGTAACACCAGACGCGTCCGGTCAGCGATTCGACATCGCCCGGCCGCAGTTCTAAGGCTTTCGTATACGCACCGGCGGCCTCAGCGTACTTTTTGAGCGAGTAAGCGCATTGCCCGTGGCGAAGCTGACAGCGAAAGCTTGCGTCGGCAAAGGCCACGGCCTGGCGAAACTCGGTGAGCGCCGCCTCGGCTTCGTCTTGTGCCATTCGAATCTCTCCTCGTAGCACGTAGATATCCGCACTTCGCGCGCCGTCGGCAATCGCTTCATCAAGGTCTCGGCGTGCGAGTGGCAACTTCCCTTGCTTGACCAAAATCCACGCTCGCCCATAGTGAGCGCCGGGCAGCGTTGGATTGATTTCGATCGTCGTCGAGAAGTCCTGCAAGGCGGCGTCCAAATCGCCGAGCTCCATTTGCGCCTTGGCGCGACCGAGGTAGCACATTGCCCTTTGCGTGGAGAGTTCAATCGCTCGCGCAAAGCTGTCGCGCGCTCGAAGCGGGTCATCCTTCCTCGAATAAATGATTCCGCGATACTCATGGATCAGGGCAACGTCGGGGGACAGCTCTTCCGCGGCCGCTAGATCAGCCAGCGCCTCCTCCAACTGGCCAAGCTCCATTCGCGGCACAGAGCGGTACATGAGCGGCTCATGGTTGCCCGGCAATAGCTCGACAGCGCGGTCGAATGCCGCCAGCGCCTCCCGATAGTCCTCCGCCTGCGACAACAGCTTGCCGCGGATCAAATGCGCATGGCCATTGTCCGGCGACACGCGCAGCGCCTCGTCGCAGACGCGCAGCGCTTCGTCCGCTTTGTTCTCCTTCATCAACTCGCGAACCTGCAGCACAATCTCCGGTTCCGGCTTCTCCGCCGGCGCAACATCCGTATTCGCCACCGCGGCGGTGAGGAGCAGAATGAGCGTGGTCCATGCGAACATGCGATGGCTCCGTTTTGTAGGTCAGGCTTTCCAGCCTGACAGGTGTGGGCGGTTTTCAATCCGCGACACTGGACGGCAGGAATTGAATCTGCGTTCTATCCAGTCAGGCTGGAAAGCCTGACCTACGGGGCGCTACTTCGGCGGACCCAACAGGCGATCGAGTTGCTTGCCCAGTTCTTGCTGTAGCACTTTACCGGCCGCGTTTTGGATGAACTGGGCGGCAAGTTTATCCAGCTCGCGGCGGTCGATCATCGGTTGATCGAGCGTGCCGCCGATTGGGAGTTGGATCTTTTGGCCTTCGAGGGCCGTGCCGAGCGTGTTGGTGCCGATCCATTTCGGCGGGACCGGCATTTCGGCCAGGATCGAAAGCGAGCGATCGAACCCGACCGAGCCGTGCGTGCGGATGGTCATCTCTGGAAAGACCAGTTCCAGGTCTTTGTGATACACGCGTCCTTGCACCATGCGGAACGGCACCTCGGCTTCTTCGGTCAATCGGGCTTCGGTGCCGCGACTGAGCACGATCGCGAGCGCCTGCACCAACGGCCCGGCGCTCACCCGTACGTCATGCACCGTGAGCGTACCGCTGATATCTCCCTGGCGCGGATCGTCGAGCGGGATGCGTCCGCCGTCGAGGGCCACCGAAAACTTTCCATCGGCATTGGCGACGCCCGCCAGCACCGGCGCGATGTACGACAACGCCTGCGCGCACATCTGCGGCGTCACATTCACCTTGTCGAGCACCAACTCGCGCGGCAATCGCACTTCGCCCGGCGCAGGGGTGAGCAGCAGCGTCGGCGAGAGTTTGCAGCGACCATCATTGACGGCAAAATCAAGCGGCGTGATCGCTACTTTGCCGGCCGTGACTTTCGCCGCCAGCACGCCGGGTCCACCGACGAAACCGTAACTGGCGAGCGAATCCCAGGCCACGCTCGCTTCGCCATTGAGTTGCTCGAACGTCAAACCATTCGCATCGCCGAGCGGCCCGGAGAGTTTGAAGTCACGCGTCGATCGCCCCGTGATCGCCACGCTTTCCCCCAGATACGGCGCCAGCAGCCCTTGCAGTTTTTCCAGGTCGTAGTCGAGCTTGCCGCGGAGATCGACGACACGGTTCCGCGAAAGCTCGCGTAACGTGCCGGAAACGTCGGCCTTGAGCGCCTCGGATTGAATCGTGGCGCGGTCTAGCGTGAGTGATTCGCTACGCCGATCGAAGCCGCCCCGCGCCGCCACGCGCAATTCCGGATCCGTGACGACGGGCCCTTGCGCATAGCGCGCGGCGAGTTGCCGCACGTTGGCCTGCAAATCCGCGGTCAAAACGCCATCGCGATCGGCGATGCGAGCAGTTCCCTGCAACGCGCCTTCCAATTGCCACGGCGAGACTTCGCTGATCGAGCGCCACGCATTGCGCCACTTCGCCAGGTCGGCGGCGAATTCCAAATCGCCGGTAACTTCCGGCATCCCCGTCGAGGAATATCGTCCCACCACGTCGTGAGCCCGCGCTTTGAGCGACGACGTATTCATCACCATCTCGCGCACTTCCCAACGCAGCGGCTCGCCGGAAAAACTGCCGGAGCCGGTCATCTCCACCACTGGCTCGAGGATGAGAAATCCAAACTGCTGCATCTCGACGTTGTTGGCCTTCAAATCAAACGTCGGCACGTCGATCTTGTCGCTCGCATAGTCGACGCGGCAAGCGAGCTGCGCGTCCCCTTTGGCATTCCAACCGGCGGCCTGGCTCGTCACCAAGGCCGCGCGGGCAAGCCAACGCTCGATCCGTCCGGAGAGTTTCACGTCGAACGGCCACGCGGCCCGGGCAGTCTTCCAGATCACCGGACTCACCAGTTGGGCGTCGCCGCGATCGGCTTGCGCGTCGAGATGCACCTGCAACTTGTCGATCTGCTCGACGCTGGTTCCGTTCAGCCGTCCGGCGAGATCGACGTTGCAGAGCAAATTCTCTTCCTGCCATGTCGCGCCGCCCCCCGTGGCGAGCGACAGCCCGCGCACTTGAATCTCGGCGTCGGCCGTGAAGGCGTCTTTCCCCTGTCGCTGCCACGTGGCGTAGGTCCAACCATCGCCGGCCATCCGCCAATCGCGCAGATCAATGAACTGGCTCAGTTCCTGCGCGAGGCGATCCAGCTCATACGTTGCCGACACGCTCACGTAGTCGAGATTGCCTTCGCCTTGGATCTGCAGGAACTCCGAATCGGCCAGCAACTTCTTGATGACCAGGCCCTGGCCGACGTCTTCCGCGGCGAAGGTGATCTGAATCGGCTTCTCCCAGGCGATGCGGCGGCCCTGATGCGTGGCCTCGATGCGGCTGGTTTGCACGTTGGCATCCCAGGCCCAACCGCGCTCGGCGGCGTGGCTGCTGAGCGTCGCCTGCAAGCGTCCGGAGGAAACCTCGGTCCCTTCGCGCAGACGAATCAAGCCCGGCGCGAGGCGCGCGAGCGCCGCGAGATCAACGTCCGCAGCCACGTTGCCTTCGCTCCGCGCGAGCGGCGCCAATTGCTTCCAGCCCAATTCGCCCCGCGCCCAGGCTTGCCAATCGGCCAGTCGTCCCTGAATCTGCACACGTCCCCAATCGCAGTTGATGTCCACCTGCTGAACATCCAAGGCGCCATCCTTGACCCGCAGATCGAGCGGCACGTCCAGCGACGCCAACTCGACGGGGCGATCGCCAACGGCCGAAGTCGCAAGCAACAAATTCTCCGCCGTAAGCTGTCCCTTCGCGGCGAATGACTTGAGTCCCACGTTGCCCATCGACCAACTGGCGTCGAGATCGGCGTTCAACGTCCCGGCGAGTTGTCCGCGCGGGTCGTTGGTCGCCCGTCGCAACGCATGCGCGAACAGTTCCAACGGGAGCCGCTTCCCCTGTAACTTGACGGAGCTCGCAGCCTTGGCACTGGATGCGGAAGCGTCTGTTTGCAGCGAGGCATTCAATTTGAACGGCGCTTTGGCACCTTGATCGTCGATCACGCCGGCCGCTGTCAGCGTCAACGGGCGAGGTTCCTTTCCCGGCGAATCGAGCGTGACCGCGACGTCGTTGATGGTCCACTCGCGTCGCGCGGCGCGATCGACCACCGTCAACTCCGCGTCGATCACCTCCATGCTGAACGGCGTGGCGTCGTTGGGATCCGCTTTGGCGAGCACTTTTTCCAGGAAGCGTTCCAGGTTGCTGCCTTCGTCGTCGAGCGTGATCGTGATCCGTGGTTTTTCGAGCCGCAGTCCCGGGTCGCCGCCGCCTGTCAATAAACTAAAGAGCGTCCGTCCGGTGCTGGCCGACGGAATCTTGGCCAGCGATTCGCCGTCGCTATCCCGCGCTTCGACGTCGCTCAGCACGATCGGCGAGAACCAGCCCAGCGACGCCGATTGCACACGGACGTCCCCCTGTAAGTCGGCCGTCGCCGACGCGAGGATGCGATCGAACAGCGGC
>JALHLM010000128.1 GCA_022844585.1 Pirellulales bacterium
GGCATCGTAGAACATTCTAGTCAGACCGGAATCGTGGTGGAATTGGAATGAGTGCGACCCCCCAAGACTTTCGGACAGTGACGGGGGGCTGTTTTGTTGCCCCGCTCGGTCGTGCCGTGATCGGCGGTCTCCTGGCCGCGACCTTCGCTACGTTGTTTGTGCTGCCGAGCATCTTTGCACTATTTCAAAGCCGCGCGACGACCTCTTCGGCATCGCTCGATCCCGCCGATCCGGAGAGCGCTCACTTTCGTACTGCGCCGGTGGCCGCTCATTAACAAAGGACTCCTGGAATGAACTCCCCTCAGTGGATCGCCCTGGGACTTCTGCTGGTCTCCGTCACGGCGGTCGCAGGCTATAGCGGCGGCGCGAATGCGGCCGATCCCGCGGCGGCATCGTCGAGCGCCGAATCGTCTAGTAGCGTGGCGCGCGTGAAGGCCGGACCTGTCGGCCGGAAAGCGCTCGTGCGTACGACGATTCAACCAGGGCGCATCGAAGCCTTTGAAGCGACCCCGCTCTTTTCCAAGGTCTCGGGGTATGTCGAAGAGGTGACCGTCGACATCGGCGATCGCGTCGCCAAAGGTCAGGTGCTCGTCCGGATCTGGTCGCCCGAGCTGCGTGACGATCTTCGTCAAGCAGAGGCGGCGCTCGCGCAGGCGGACGCTGGCATCGTACAAGCCAAGGCCGCCATCCTCGTCGCGAATGCCAAGCTGCAATCGGCCGAAGCGACCGTGAAGCTGGCAGAGGCGGGCGTCGCGCGTACGGAGGCCGATTACGCGAACGCGGCATCAGAGTACGATCGCATGCAGCGCCTGGCCCGTGATCAATCCGTTACCAAGAAGCTCGAGGCGGAATCGCTTCAGCAACTCCGGGCCAGCGACGCGGCGCGGCAAGAAGCAGCCGCCAAAGTGACGTCCGCCACGGCAGGCATTGCGGAAGCCAAGGCCCAGTTAGAACAAGCCTAGGCCGATCTTACGGCCGCGGAGGCAAAGCGGACGATGGCCAACGCGCAGCTAGCCCGCCAGCAAGCCATGGTCGACTATCTGGAACTGAAGGCTCCTTACGACGGCGTTGTCACCGCCCGGAACATTGATACCGGTCATTTTTTGGCTGGCACCGGCGTCAAACCGCTCCTCGCCGTGGCTCGCACCGATCGCGTGCGCGTCTTCGTGGATGTGCCCGAGGCGGAAGCGCCACTCGTCACGACAGGCGACGCAGGAGATCCAGCAACCATCCAAGTCCAATCGCTCGCGGGCAGGGCGTTTGCAGGGAAAGTGACGCGTTCAGGCTGGGCGCTCGATGCTTCCAATCGCTCACTACGCATCGAGATGGACCTGCCGAACACGGATGAAGTCCTTCGCCCTGGCATGTACGCCAGCGTGCTAGTTGTCTTGGATGAGCGAGCAAACACGATTACCTTGCCGATTGCAGCCGTGACTGCGGGCGCCGAACCGTACTGCTACGTAGTCGAATCCGGCAAGTTGCGTAAGGCAACGATCATTCTCGGACTTCGTTCAGGCGATGAAGTGGAAGTGCTCGACGGCGTTCGCGAGGGTGAGGTCGTCGTGCTCACCGGCGTCGGCGGCCTCCAAGATGGCATGCGGTGCAAGTCCTTCCGGCGGGATGAGGTTCGCTCATGGCATGCATATTGGTGGTTGAGGACCAAGGTATCCAAGACTCGGGACCAGGCATTCCAGCCGACTTTCATACCGGTGTGTTTGATCGATTCTTCCGAGGCAATGAAGGGGCCAACACCTCGTTCACGGGCTCCGGCTTGGGGCTTAGGCATTGCCAAGGCGATCATCGAATCCCACGGCGGCTCAATCGAGTTGCAGGCATTCGCTCCCTTGCCCGCAAAGTTTTGCGTGACCTTGCCATTGACAACGATGCCACTGCATCCTATCGTTAATCGTAGAAAGGCGATTTAATAAATGGCTCGAAACCAGACGAAATCATGTTGTGTCCCGAAAACCCGCTCGGAACCGGAGCTTCCGGTGACCGGCGCGGCGGCGGACGAGGATCTGGCGCGGCTCACCAAGGCGCTCGGTCACCCGGCTCGGGTGCAAATTGTGAAGATGCTCGCCAAACGGGATTCCTGCGTATGCGGCGAGATCGCGGACGCCTTTCCGCTGGCACAATCCACGGTTTCGCAGCACCTGAAGATCTTGAAGGAGGCGGGGCTGATTCAAGGCGAGGTGGACGGCCCCAGGGTCTGCTACTGTGTGTCGCCCGCGTCGCTGGCACGGTTGAAATCCCTGGTGGCGGCGATTTGAAGCGTGTTTTTTTTGGCCAACATATCGTTTTTCGACGATATACGAATAGCGAGGCAATTCAAAGGAGAAACAAGATGTCGCAGCTGGTCGAACAGGTGAAAGAGAAGTACGGCGCCGTGGCTCGTAGCTCGCTGGGCAATGACCATGCGGGAGTGCGAGCGGTGGCGGCGGCGTTTGGCTATAAGGCAGAAGAGTTGGCCGTGCTGCCGGACGAGGCGAATATCGGCCTCTCTTGTGGCAACCCCACGGCAACCGCCCATCTCCGTCCTGGCGAAGTGGTCGTGGACCTGGGCTGCGGCGGCGGGCTCGATGTGCTGTTGGCCTCGTTGAAGGTCGGTCCCGAGGGAAAAGCCATCGGCATCGACATGACTCCGGACATGATCGCCCGAGCGCAACAAAGCGCGGTGAAGTTCGGCAACGGCGTGGCTCCAGCAAACGTCGATTTTCGCTTGGGCCGCATCGAGCGGTTACCCCTGGAGGACAACTCGGTCGATTGCCTGATCTCCAACTGCGTGATCAACCTGGTCCCGGACAAAGCAGCAGCGTTTCGCGAGATGCTGCGCGTCCTCAAACCGGGCGGCCGACTGGCGCTCAGCGACATTGCATTGAAGCAGGAGTTGCCCGGCGAGCTTGCCGCCAGCGTGGGGGCGTATGTCGGCTGTATCGCCGGCGCGATCACCATCGGGTTTTACGAGCAGCTGCTGCGGGAGGCCGGCTTCTCCGCGGTTCAAGTGGTGGACTCCCATAAGGACTTGAACGCTTACGCTAAGCTGGAAAACGCCGGCGGAAGTTGCGGCGGCGGTCCCGACAGCGTCTGTTGTGACTCCGCGAGCGCAAGCACGCAGTTGACCGCGGAACTGAGTGACCTGCTCCAGAAGTACAGCGTCAATGACTTCGCGGCGAGCGTGCGTGTGTTCGCGGTAAAAACGTAGGACTGAACTGAGAAGCGCAACCCCCAACCAGGAGATGATGACCATGACCACATTACAAGTTTACGATCCGCCCATGTGCTGCTCGACCGGAATCTGTGGACCGGCGGTTGATCCGAAGCTTGCGCAGTTCTCGGCCGATCTCGATTGGTTGAAGTCGCAAGGCGTGCAGGTGCAACGCTTCAACCTCGGGCATGAGCCGGGAGCGTTCACCGCTGTGGAAGAAGTGAAGGCCGCGCTACAGGCGGACAATACTGCCTGCTTGCCGCTCATCCGCCGGGACAATCAGGTGGTGAGCAAGGGCGTTTATCCGTCTCGCGAGCAACTGGCGAGTTGGTGCGGCGTGAAGGCTGTTGCCAGCCTGCCCGTGGTCTCCGGTTGCTGTACTCCAGGAAGTGGCTGCTGCTGAAAGAAAGTGTGACATGGAACTCATCGAACGCGCGACGCGCAACCTATTCTTCACCGGCAAGGGAGGCGTCGGAAAAACGTCTATGGCGTGTGCCACCGCGGTCGGCTTGGCCGATCGTGGTCGGCGGGTGCTGCTCGTCAGCACCGATCCGGCCAGTAACTTGGATGAGGTGCTGGGGGTGGCGCTCGGGGGCTCGCCCACGGCGGTGCCTCACGTCGCCAATCTGTGGGCGTTGAACGTTGATCCCGAAGCCGCTGCACATGCTTACCGTGAGCGGATGGTCGCTCCCTATCGGGGCGTGTTGCCTGATGCGACGGTGGCCAGCATGGAGGAGCAGTTCTCCGGCTCCTGCACGATCGAGATCGCCGCGTTCGATGAGTTCGCCCGACTGCTGGGAGATCCGGCGGCAACCGTCGAGTTTGATCATGTGATCTTTGACACGGCGCCGACCGGGCACACTTTGCGACTGCTGACGTTGCCTTCGGCCTGGGAAGGTTTTCTCCAAGAGAACACCACCGGCACTTCGTGTCTCGGGCCGCTCGCCGGGCTGCAGGCGCAGCAAGCACTGTATCGAGACACCGTGCAGGCACTCCGTGATCCGGAGCGCACGACGCTGGTCTTAGTCACACGCGCCGAACCCTCGGCTCTTCGGGAAGCCGATCGGACGAGCCACGAACTCGCCGCTTTGGAGGTGAGCAATCAGCGACTGGTTGTGAACGGCATTTTTGAAGCGAGCGATGCGTACGATCCCGTCGCCGTGGCGATGGCACGTCGCCATGCCGACGCTCTGGCAAACATTCCGGCGAACCTGAGCAGCCCACCTCAGATTCGCGTGAGCCTGGCTCCGCATGGGATGCTGGGGATCGAATCGCTGAGGGCGCTCGCCCGTGGCGACCAGTCACCACCGGTGGCGCGCACCACGCCCGACGCGCCTCCCCTCCCCGGCTTGGAGTCGCTGCTCGATGAATTGGTCGCACAAGGCCATGGTGTCATCCTCACCATGGGCAAGGGAGGCGTCGGCAAGACCACGGTGGCGGCGGCGTTGGCCGTGGCCCTCGCGGACCGCGGCTTCCCGGTGCACTTGTCGACGACCGATCCCGCGGCGCATGTGGCGGAAACCCTGGCGGGTGAACATCACTTGCTTCAGGTAAGTCGCATTGATCCTCAGGCGGAAACAGCCGCGTATTCCCAAGAGGTGATGGACACGGCCGGTGCGCAACTCGATGTGGCCGGCAAGGCGCTGCTGGCGGAGGATCTGCGGTCTCCCTGCACGGAAGAGATCGCCGTGTTTCGCGCCTTCGCCCGAGCCGTGGATGGCGGAGCCGATGGATTCGTGGTGTTGGACACCGCTCCCACGGGTCACACGATCTTGTTGTTGGACTCGGCGCTCGCCTATCACCGCGAGGTGACTCGCCAGGCGAGCGGCATGCCACCCGAAGTAGAGAAGTTACTGCCGCGGTTGCGGGATACGAACTTCACGCGCGTATTGATCGTGACGCTTCCCGAGGCGACGCCCGTGCATGAGGCGGCAAAACTGCAGGTCGACCTGCAGCGGGCGGGCATTCGGCCATTTGCCTGGGTGATCAATCAATCGCTCACGCCGCTCGCGGTGCGCGATCCGGTGTTGCGCTCACGTCAGCGTGACGAACAGATGTATATCCGCGAGGTCGTGGATGAGCACGCCGTGCGGGCTGTGATTGTCCCGTGGCAGGCCGAGCCGCCGGTCGGTCGAGCAGGACTGACACGGCTGATGTCGCAGCGCCGCGAAGAGCAACCGGTCTGAAAGTGCGGTGATTCAGATGGCGAAAATCCAAGTGCTGGGCACAGGTTGTCGGCGATGCGGCCAGTTGGCCGCGAACGCCGAACAAGCCGCCACAATGTTCGGCAGAAACGATCGGGTTGAGAAAATCACGGATATTGCGTGATTCCGTGAGTTCGCAATCCTGGCGCTACCGGCTTTGGCCATCGACGGTCGCGTGGTATCGATGGGGGGCTTGCCGTCGCCGGAGCAGATTTGCAAACTCTTGGAACAGAGTGAGGGCAATTCGAAATGAAACGTGTGTTGATCCTTTGCACCGGAAATTCATGTCGTTCGCAAATGGCGGAGGCGCTCTGGCGTCAAATTGCCAAGGGCACTTGGGAAAGTTTTTCAGCCGGCTCACGGCCGTCGGGCTATGTGCATCCCAAGGCCATCGAAGCGATGCGTGAGCTGGGCGTCGACATCAGCGCGTATCGGAGCAAGTCCGTCAGTGAATTTGACGGCCAGCCGTTTGATCTGGTGGTCACGGTTTGTGACAACGCCCGTGAGGCCTGTCCGTTTTTTCCGGGTGCGAAAGAAACGCTGCATTGGCCATTTTTCGATCCGGCCGAAGCAACAGGCAGTCAAGAAGAGCAAATGGCCGTATTTCGTCGCGTGCGAGACGAGATCTCGACTACCATTTCGTCCTACCTTCGCAATTGAAGCCACGGAACCGGAAGTCGACCTTGGCAGAGCCGCCATCGCCCGCAACTGCCGCGAAATATGCTCACTTTTCGTCGTTCCCATCGTGAACAGTGCCGATCAGCAAAAGCGCGCTGGGCCCTTCCTCAAGCGTGACCTCTTCACCTTTGCGCAGTGTCTTCCGCAACAGGGCCGCTCCAGTGAGCGGATCATACGCGGTGAACTCGACGTCGCGCCGAGCAGCGAGTTTCAGGCCGCTCGCTTGGATGCCGATCGGTACGCTGACAAATCGATTCCCCTGACGGTTGCCGCAATGCCGTACGAAGCGATCGCCAGCCGCACGAGTGACGCGGTTTCGTTCCATTTCGTCGGCTCTTGATCGCATTTCTTGTTGCCAGCGAGCTTCGGTCGTGTTATCTCTGGTCTCTAGTCGCGAGGGGCTCCCAGCGCCCTTTAAGTGCGCCCGGCGATGCACACGGCGCTTCGCCAAATACAACGAATGGTCCCACACAGCATAGCGCAGTATTCGGCTAGATAATGAAGCACAAGGACGAAGTGAAATTGGAAATCCGCGTGAAGAATCTCAAGCCAACCTTGTTTGCTGCGTTTCTGCTGCTGATCGCGAACGCCGTGGAAGCTGACCAACCGCTGCGCTTGCGCGTCCTCAGCTACAATATCCATCATGCGGAGGGAGTCGACGGGAGGCTGGATGTGGAACGGATCGCGAAAGTCATTCAATCGGTTGAACCGGACCTGGTCGCGCTTCAAGAAGTCGATCAAAAGGTGCAACGAAGTCAGTCGGTCGACCAACCGGCTGACTTGGCGAGGCTGACCAAGATGCACGTCGTGTTCGGTGCGAACATTGGACTGCAAGGCGGGCGCTACGGCAACGCGGTACTTTCCAAATTCCCCGTCATTCGCCACGAGAATCACTTACTACCCAACCTCGGCGCGTCTGAGCAGCGGGGAGTGATCGAAGCGGAACTCAAGCTGGCGGAGGCATGTCCGCCATTGTTGCTATTCGCCACACATCTGGACTTTCGGGCAGACGATCGGGAACGTCTTTCGTCGGCCCAAATGATTAACGAGTTAGTCGCCAGGCATTCAAAACGCCCTGCACTGCTGGCCGGCGATTTGAACGACGCGCCAGAAAGCAAATCGCTCGAACGGTTCGCATCCAGTTGGTTTAGGGCGAACGCGAAGCCACTCGCCACGACGCCGGTCGATCAGCCCACTCGGCAAATCGACTATATCCTGCTACGTCCGCAGGAGAGTTGGAAAGTGATCGACGTGAAGGTGATCGACGAAGCAATCGCGTCTGATCATCGGGCCATCTTGGCAGTTCTCGAACTCGTGCCAAGTGTTGATACCAAGTCCGAGTTAAAGTGACATTTGAATATTATGGCGATACCGCAGGGTTTTCGGCAAGCGGTGGCGGTGAGGTTTACACGTTGCGCAAACGTGGACGGCGTCAAATTCACGAGTTGTTGGGCTCTTCGGCTCAGGAACCGTCGGACTTCAGCCGCCGGCGCGTTGCGGTGCCAACAACTCTTGGCCGTATCCTGCAAGGCGCGGCCACGCAATTGATGCTCATTGTGATTTTAGACACCGCCCTCATAGCCGAACCGAAACGATTTGCGGATCGGCTCAGTCGTTCCGTTACGAATTGACAATGCTGTCAATCAAAAAACTGACTATGATAGTGAGGTCGTTCTGATGCAGGAATTCGACCCGTCTATTTCTCAAAGTGACTGCCGATGCGGCGGACATGCGTTCACGATCTGCTGCTTGCTTTCGCCTGCGTAGCCGGCATGGCGTCTGCGGTAGCGGCCGACGAGCGTGAGCAACGGTTCGAGGCGAAGATTCGGCCGGTCTTGCACGACGTCTGCTTTGCCTGTCATGGCGGCGATAGGACTTCCGCCGCGTTGCGCGTTGACTCGCTCGAAGGCCTGATGCAGGGCGGCGACTCTGGTCCGGCGATCACGGCCGGCGATCCAGAGGCGAGCTTGCTGATTCAGGCGATTCAGCGTCATCCGGACGTCTCGGCAATGCCGCCGGATGAAGCGCAGGCATTGCGGCCTGACCAAGTGGCGGACTTTGTTGCCTGGATCCGCGACGGTGCGGTCTGGCCGGCGCAGACGGAGCAGTTCGAGTCCGCGAAGCACTGGGCGTTCGAACCGATCCGCGACGTCACGTCCCCTGAGGTGAGCGATCCGACATGGAGCAGGTCGACCATCGACCGCTTTATTCGCACCAAGCAGGAGGCCGCTGGCGTTGCGCCCGCACCTCCGGCTGACCGACTGACATTGATTCGCCGGGCGACGTTCGATCTGACTGGCTTGCCGCCAACTCCGGATGAAGTTGCCGCCTTTTTGCGCGACGATGCGGCGGATGCCTACGAGCGACTGATTAAGCGACTGCTCGACTCGCCCGCGTATGGCGAGCGCTGGGGCCGGCACTGGTTGGACGTCGTGCGCTATGCCGACACCGCCGGCGAAACCGCGGACTACCCTGTGCCGACGGCCTGGCGCTATCGCAACTATGTGATCGATGCCTTCAATGCCGACAAACCCTATGACGAGTTTCTACGCGAACAGATCGCCGGAGACATCCTCGCCAGTGCGGGTCCGCCGGAGAAATACGCCGAGCGTGTGACCGCGACGGGCTACCTGGCGATTTCGCGCCGATTCGGCTTTGACTCAGAGAACTATCACCACCTGACGATCCAAGACACCATCGACACGCTAGGGCAATCGGTGCTGGGACTGAGCCTGGGCTGTGCGCGCTGCCACGATCACAAATTCGATCCGGTCTCGATGCGGGATTACTACGCCCTGTATGGCATCTTCGATAGCAGCCGCTACGCGTTTCCGGGCTCGGAACAAAAGCAGAAGATCCGATCACTTGTTCCGCTAGTGCCGCCAACGGAATCAATGCCGCAGTGGCGAGACTTCCAGCAGCGAACCGCGACCTTGTCGGCGGAATTATCTCAGCAAGGACGCTCCGTTACGAACGCGGTGCTGCGGTCGCTGGATGACATCGACGGCGACTTCGAGTTGCAGGCGCCGGCGGCAGGCGGGAGCAACGGCGTGCTGGTGCCGCCATGGTTGTATCAAGGTAAGATCTCCGTTGTCACGGAAGCGCAGAGTCCGTTCACGAATGTGTATCCCGGCGGCCGCGTGGGCGTGGCCATCGCCGCCGATGCCGGAGCGTATCGAATCGCCCAGGCGATCCGCCCACAACTTTGGCGCGACGCGTCGGAAACGGTCTACGTGAATCTCGACTTCCGGATTCACGGCCCGGCCGAACCGACAACGGGAATGCACCAATTCTCGTTGGGCGGACTGAATGGTGAGCGGGCGCTGGATGTGCTCATCAATGAACGGCAAGTCTTGCTCCGCACGGGAGCTACCGACGAGATTCTCGGCACGTCGGCGACGGACGCGTGGCGGAATCTGCAACTAAAAGTGGACCTGCGCCGGCGCGTGGTCTCCGGGCGAATGAGCGCACTGGGCGAAGTCATGGAATTCGCCGAGCGGCCTTTGAATCCCGACTGGTCGGGAACCTTCGAATTGGTGGTATTCGACACGACCGGCGAGCCCGATGCGCTTCGACCGGCAATTGAGTACGACAATCTGGCCGTGCAGCCGACGGAGTATTCGACCGCCAAAGTTGACGCGCCGGCCGATGAGGAAGCCAGCCTCGGATCGCAAAATACGGCGACTCAGGAACAATCGACCGAGCCGGCATCCACGGCGGACACGCAAGCTCAGGAACTAGAAACGCTACTGACGGAAGGCCCGGTCCCGCTGGCTTATGCCATGGTGGAAGGCACACCGCACGACGCCCGGATTCAGTTTCGCGGCGAGCCGGATCAACTCGGCGAGGCCGTGCCGCGAGGTTTCATCCACGTACTCGGGCATGCTGAATTGCCGGCGGATGTACACGGCAGCGGCCGGCTAGAACTGGCCCAATGGCTGACCAGCCCCGATCATCCGCTGACGTCTCGCGTGATGGTAAACCGCGTGTGGCGGTATCACTTTGGCCGCGGACTCGTGAAAACGCCGAATGATTTCGGCAAGCGCGGCTTGCCGCCGACACATCCCGAGTTACTGGACCATCTGGCGCAGGAGTTCGTGCGCAGCGGTTGGTCGATCAAGGCCTTGCACCGGCGGATCATGCTCAGCGCAACGTACCAACAGAGCGCCGTGGATCGCGCCGACGCCGATGATTTGTACGTCGGATTTCAACGCCGCCGCTTGAGCGCCGAAGAAATCCGCGACTCCATCCTCGCGGTCAGCGGGGAGCTCGACTCCACGCCGGCGCATGGTCATCCATTCCCGTCGCCCACAAGTTGGGGTTTTACCCAGCACGCGCCGTTCAGCGCGGTTTATCCTCACCAGCAGCGCAGCGTGTACCTGATGACGCAGCGGCTGAAGCGTCACCCATTCTTAGCGTTGTTCGACGGCCCGGATCCGAACGCCTCGACGCCGCAGCGCATGGAAACGACGGTGCCGACACAGGCCTTGTTTTTTCTGAACGACCCATTGGTACATACGGCCGCCGACGCGTGGGCCATTCGACTGCAGACGGCCTGCGCAGCTGAAAGCGAGCGCATCGACTTGGCCTGGCGACAGGCTTTTGGACGTTCGCCGAACGATACAGAGCTTAGCGAAGCCATTGAGTTCTTGAAACTCTACTGCGATGAGCTATCCGCCACTGTGGGCGAAGATTCCGCTTCGCGCGCCCTGGCAGCGTATTTGCGCACGCTGCTGGGGAGCAATGAGTTCCTGCATGTGGATTGACCCAAATGACGCCAACATTTCGCCGCTTTAGTGCCGAGGACGCCACGTATGAGTGAGCACTGCTGCTTCAAGCCCAGCCGCCGCGGCATGCTGCGCACGCTGGTCGGCGGGTCGCTATTGCTGCCCGGCATTGTGTCCGAATTGCTGGCGGAAGAGCCCGGCGCAGCGACCGACGATCCACTCTCGCCCAAGCAGCCGCATTTCGCGCCGCGGGCGAAGAATGTGATCTTTCTGTACATGAGCGGCGGCGTCTCGCACGTCGATTCTTGGGATCCCAAGCCCAAGCTGTTCGCTGACGCCGGCAAGACGATTCCTGTGAATGAATTCCAGGGCCGCAAAGGGGACTTTCGCATGTTCCTCAAGCGGCCGGAATGGGAGTTCTCGCCGCACGGACAATGCGGGACCGAGGTCAGTTCGCTGTTTCCGCGGATGGCCGAATGTGTCGACGATCTGTGCGTCATTCGTTCGATGAAGTCGGACCACACGAATCATTATGAAGCGACTCTCGGCATTCACACCGGGTCGTTCACATTCGCGCGCCCTAGCATCGGCTCCTGGATCAGTTACGGGCTCGGCACTTTCAATCGCAACTTGCCGTCGTTCGTAGTGATCGCTCCCAAGTCCCCCTACGCCGGCGGCCAAGTTTGGGGGAGCGACTTTCTGCCCGGCTCGCACCAAGGAACGCTCATGGCGCCCGGCCCGGAACCGGTGGCGAACATTCAGCGTCGATCGCCTACGAGCCGACTGCAAGAAATGGAATTGGCCGCGCTAGAACGCCTCAACAGCCGTCACTTGTCGACGCGATCGCACGATCCGCTGTTGGCGGCGCGGATCAAGTCGTATGAAACCGCCTTCGGAATGCAGGCCGAGATGCCCGAGCTCTTCGATCTGTCGCGTGAAAACGACGCGACGTTGAATCTTTATGGCTTGGAGCGAGGCAGCACTGCCGGCTTCGCCTGGCAATGCCTGGTTGCCCGCCGTTTGGTGGAACGGGGCGTCCGCTTCGTGGAGTTGATCGACGTCGGTTCCTCGGACAACTGGGATGCTCACGGCGACATGCAGACCCACGCGCCGTTGGCGAAGAACGTCGATCAGGCGATCGCCGGATTGCTCCGTGATCTCAAGCAGCGTGGACTGCTGGATGAAACGCTTGTCGTGTGGACCACGGAATTCGGCCGCACGCCGTTCAACGCCGCCGCCGACGCCCGAGGGCGCGAGCATCATCATTGGGTCTTCTCGTCATGGCTGGCCGGCGCCGGCGTGAAGCCCGGCATCACTTACGGCGAGTCGGACGACTACGGCATCGACGTCGCAAAGGACCAGGTCCACGTGCATGACTTTCACGCAACGATCCTGCATCTCATGGGCTTCGATCATAAGCGGTTGACCTACCGGCATTCCGGCCGCGACTACCGCCTCACCGATGTTTACGGCAACGTGGTGACGCCGATCCTGGCGTAGCGTTCTCCTAGCGACTCAACCACTGGCCCGGCGATTCAATCAATTGCGTGAGTCGCTGCAGCCAGCGCGCCGCGGGAGCGCCGTCGACGACGCGATGATCGAACGTCAGGCTGAGAGTCATGCTTTCTCCCACGACGATCGCATCGTCTCGCACAATCGGTTCCTTCACGATTCGCCCGACTCCCAAGATGGCCGCCTGCGGAAGATTGAGGACGGGAGTAAAGGCATCGATGGCATACATGCCCAGGTTCGTAATCGTAAACGTCCCGCCTTGGAGCTGGCTTTGCTTCAACGTACCGGCGCGGGCTTGAGCGATCAGTTCTCGCGACTGTTCAGCGATCTTCGCCAGCGAGAGTTAGATCGGAAGAGCA
>JALHLM010000129.1:0-11431 GCA_022844585.1 Pirellulales bacterium
GAGGGGGTGTTGACGTTGGCTGAGAGTAGACGCCGTACTCAGATCGGCGTCCGCTCCCCCTCGCTTGCGCGTCGGGCTAGTGTAGAAGACTCTGCGCAGGCGTGCTCAGTTCTTGGTTGCACGACGTTATGTTCGTCACGCAGATGAAGACTTCGCATCGTCGTCCGAAATCCTGGCTTCGTTCCTATACTTGCGAAGCAAATCACTTGCTAGCGATTCTTCAACGACATTGAACTCAAACGTAGCGATCTCTCCCTCGCTAAAGGCAACGGGCGACAACGGTCGAAACACGCCATTCTCATAGATTGCATAGAACGACTGGGCCATACGCAGCACCTCGACTTACTAGAGTGAGTTCGTCGTGCTTTCTCGCAACAATTGGAGCCTCTTCCAGAATTGCGGACAAGCGGCGCGTATGAAAAGTTCGCGGCCGTGTCATGCCTGGCATGACGCGGCCGCGCGTGTTAATCAACGACTCGCTCCGGCCTATTCCACCAGCGTCGAGATCTTCTGATACAACCGGTTCGGGTGCTTCTTCGGGCTGAAGCGTTGCAGCATTCCGGCGCTGATCAGTTCGTCACGCATCGACGGGCGGCTGCCGAAGCCGTTGCCGGAGACGGTGCCTGGCTCGAACGGATGGAACGAGAAAATCCCGTCCGAACCGCGGATGCGGCCGTACCAATCGCGGCCGCCGTCGAAGCGATCGACCGATTGATTGGTCGTCTTGTGGCACCGCATACACGAAGCGCTATCGATCTCGATAAAGCCCGCGTCGTAGTTCTTGGGCACGACGTGGTACGATGCCAGCGTCGTCGGCGCGAAACTCTTCACGCCATTCGTGCCTTCGCGCCACTTTTTGCCGAGCGCGGATTGAAACTTGGTGTTGCTGAGCAACTCATTCACCAGGTTGTCATCGGCCAGGTCCGGCAACGTATCGACGCCGGCCTTCTGGCTGAACGCCGGGCTGGGGTGATCGTCTTCCAACTTGCGGAACGGCAGCGCCTTTGGCTTTTCCAAGTGCTCGACGAATTTCACTAGGTTCGGTTGCTCCGCCCAGTTCGGGCGCAATTCCTTGACCCGCGCCGCGAGTTCTTCCGCCGTTGGGAAGGGGCGAAACACGTCGACGTCCCAGTCGTTCGTCATCCGCGTACGCGTGCGCACTTCGAACGTGCGGCTGAATCCGTCCGGGCATTTCACGTACAGCACTTCGCCGAACACCGTGCCGAGCGGAAAGGTCCAACCGTAGCCTTCGCTGGAATCGCCCCGCAGATACTTGCGATACCACACGACGGGCAACACTTTTCCGTTCGCGTCTTTCGGCAAGTACATGAAGCGGAATTCGCTGACGCCCGACGAACGATGCGTGCCCGCCGGTCCGTTCCAGGGGAATTCCAAGTTTCCGTTGCCGTACGGCTCGCCGCTATTTGCGGAGATGTTGTAGTCGGCTGTGTGAACGCCTTGCAGATCGCCCGCCCAGAGCTGGTAAACGCGGGGCATTTCCGCTTCGGTATAGAGGAGCAAACGCTCGTCGTCGAACATCGCTTGCACGTGCACGTCGGCCACTTTGGGCAACAGCTTGCGCAAGCGGGCTTCTTTCTTCGCGGACATCAGCTTGAGCGGTTTGGCCTCAGCGGCCTGCGCTTTGACTTCGGGTTGGCGCGTGGTTTCCACGTCGCCCGCATTGGCCAAGGCCAGTACCGCCACCAACAATGCTTGCATCGTCTCGTCTCCGTACTCTGATTCAAGAAACGTTGAGGAACACTGCCGCCGCTTCGCAGCGCCGATCCACGGCGCAGAGTACGAAACCCAGGGCAGTCGCCCGCCATAACAAACGGGCTCACCATGCGCGGGAGTGTTCCGCGCGCACGACGGTGTGGTGATCAACAACTACATGGCGTGGGCGTTCATCAAGGGTTCAGCTCGTCGGAAGTACTTCGTGCATCCTGCGGCGAGCTTGCATCCTGCATCTAGGAGGGCGATGAACGTGAGCGATCCGGTTCCGTCGGCGGATCGCCCGCTGGTATGTGCCATGAGCCTAGTCGAGCTTCCAGCGAGGTGCAACCACCGGATAGCGGGGTGCGAGGGGTTGATTTTTTCCAAGATCTCTGAACCGAAAACGAACTGTTGACGTAAGACGACTACTTCAGTAGTATTACCCGAGTAGTTGTCCGGGGGTTTTGATCGGCAGCGGAGGTCGCGATGAAGAAAGTGCGGTTGGGAGTTCTGCAATTGAAGATCATGAACGTGCTCTGGGAACAAGGTCCCGCCACGGTCGCGGAAGTGCAGGAACGTTTGGTCGATGGCGCGGAGCTGGCGTACACGACGATCGCCACGATGCTGCGCAAGATGGAAGTCCGCGGCCTGGTGAAGCATAAGAGCGAGGGGCGGCGCTTCATCTACCGCGCGGGTGTGGAACCGGAGGCGGTTTCGCGCACGATGGTGGACGACCTGATCGACCGGGTCTTCGGCGGCAGCCTGGCCGACGCGGTGAGCCATCTGCTCGAGACGCGCGACGTCAGCCGCGACGAATTGCGACAACTGGAAAAACTCATTCAACAACGCAAGCAACAACGATGAACGACGCGATGACTCCGACGGCGCTCGCCACGACCGCCGCATTTCTCGCCGTAGCCACTGCTGTCACCGTAGCCCTCGTCGCTCTCGCGGCGCGCGGGTTGCGCGAGCCCGGCTCCCATCGCACGCTTTGGCGCGCCGCCCTCGCGACGATTTTCATGCTATTCGTGGGCGAGTCCACGGGCCTATTTGCCGCGGGCGGCGCGTGGATGCGGCACCAGTTGGCATCGCTGCAAAGGCCTTTGGACACCACGGCAGATAATTCGGCTGCTGCGGCGCACGCCGAGTCTCCAACCATCGACGCGATCCCCGAAGCACTGGATTCGACCTCTGTATCGGACGCTTCGATCGATTCAATGTCGATGGAAGCGGATGCGATCGAATCAGGCCTTGCGGCGGACGAGTACGAGCTCGCCGTGGAACTGGCGGTAGTTGAACTGCCGGATGACGTCGTACCCACTGAATCGGAACTCCCCGAACAAGAAGTCGCCAATACAGAGGTGATCACGGCTGCCCCCGCGGCAAATGACGAAATCGCTTCGGTGCCGACATTAACCATCGCGCCGTCTGGAATGGTGATTCCCTGGCAGCAAGTCTTTGGCTGGACGTGGGCTGCGATCGCTATGGCGCTGACGCTGCGATTAACCATCGCGCGGTTCGTCTGGCTGTGGCGCTATCGCCACGCTCGCCCGGTGGGTGATCGCGAAATCAAGGTATGCGTTGGCGCACTGGCGCGCGAGTTGGGCCTGCGCCGTCGCGTGTCGATCTGGTCGTCGCCGCGTTGGGTGGCGCCCGTGGCCTGGGGCGTGTGGCGGCCGTCGATCGGGTTGCCGGAGGATTTTCTCGAGACCTATTCGCAGGCCGAGCGCGACGCAATGCTCGCGCACGAGTTGGGACATCTCGCGGCCCGCGATCCGGCCTGGCAATGCCTGGCGGACGGCGTCGTGGCGTTGCTCTGGTGGGCGCCGTGGTGCTGGTGGCTGCGCAGGCAATTGCGAATCGCGGCGGAATGGATGGCGGATGAAGCGTCGCTGCTGGTCACCGATGGCCCGCAAGCGCTGGCGGAATGCCTCGTCGTGCTGGGTCGCCGCATGACGCCGGAGCCGGCGGCCTCGTTCTCGGTGACGGGAAGTTTTCGATCCAATTTGGGAAGACGCGTCGAGCGCCTGTTGAAGTTAGCCGAAACGACGGGCGTGGATGGCTGCGCGCGGCGACCCGAACGCTGGAGGATGCCGGCGTTGGCGTTGTGCGTGGCGTTGAGCATGGTGGCAGGTTCGGCCTGGGCACGTTCTGGAATTGAGTCAACACAAGGAGCGGATGACATGCGATGGTTTGAACAATCCTGGCGCCGGTCATTGGCCGGCGGCATCGTTTCCTTGGCGCTCGGCGCGCCGACCACGGCGGTCCTGGCCGAGGAAGTCGATTTCGAAGTAGCAGTCGCCGTCGATGACGATGATGACGACGAGGGCGATGACGAAGCGGAAGCCGCCGCCGAGGCGGCAGAAGACGCCGCGGAAGAGGCCGCCGAGGAGGCGGAGGAAGCCGCTGAAGAAGCGGCCGAGGAAGCCGAAGAAGCAGCGGAAGAGGCGGAAGAGGATGCTGAGGAAGAATCCGCGGAAGCGGACGACGATGCTGACGACGACGATGACGACTCGGATGAGAATCAAGGCGATGGCGATGACGCCGACGAAGATGTCAATGTCGACATCGAAGTCGAGATCGAAGCCGTCGGCGAAGAAATCGCCGCGGCGATGGAGGAAGTCGATGCGGAGCTCGCCGGCGCGCTCGATGAAGTGTCGGTCGAGATCGAAGCCGCCATGGACGAGGTTTCCGAGGAACTCGATTCCGCGTTAGCCGAAGCCGACGAAGCGGTCGTGCAAGTGCAGGCGGAAGTCGAAGGCGCGCTCGAAGAAGCCCAGGCCGAAGGTGACGACGAAGCGTCCGAGGAAGTCAAGCAGCAGGCCGCTGCGAAAGCCGAAGAAGCCAAAGCGAAGGCCATGCGCAAGGCGATCGAGGGCCAGCAAAAGGCGCTCAACAAGCTGCGCGAAAAACTGGGCGAGGGCCTGAAGGATCGCGAGGAGAAGACGCGTGGCATGCAGGAAAAGATGCACAAGCAACGCGAGAAAACGGTCCGCAAGCTGGAAGAAGCCCGAGGCAAAGCGCAAGAGAAGCTCAAGCAAGCCCGTGTCAAGGGCGGCCCCGATGCCGAGGAGTTGGAAGGCAAGCTGCAAGAACAATTGGGCCAGATGGAAAAGCAACTCGCCGAGCAAGAATTCATGATGCAGGACCGCATGCGAGAAGCAGAGCGAGCGTTGCACGACGCGCATCGTGAAGCCGCGGAGCGCATGGAGCAAGAGCAACACCAAATCGAAGAGCGCATTCAACAGCAACTCGGACAGGACGGCGAGGAGCGTGTTGTCGTGCGCAAGCGTCTCAAGGACCAAAATCAACAGCGAGGCAAGGCCCGCGAGCAAATGTTGAAGGCGCGTGCTGAGCAGGCGAGGCAATTGAAGCGAGTGACCTCCGAGGCGCACCAGAAGGGCCTTCACGACGTGATCGCCCACCTGCGCAAAGAAGGTCACGACGAAGCCGCGAGCCAGGTGGAAGAAGTTCTCAAGACCCTGGTCGGCGAGCGAGAGGAAGTGGAGGTCACAGTCGAAAAGGCGTCGAATCGCAAGCAGGGGCCCGACGGCGAACTGCAAGGTCGCGTCGACCAGCTTCAAGGCGAAGTCAACGCACTGCGCGGCGAGATCGGCGAACTGCGCGATCTCTTGAAGCAAGCCTTGTCCGAAAGGAAGGACTCGCCGCCGGCGCCGTAGTGCAACGCTCGGCACAGGTGACGATTCTGCCCAAGCCCAGGGAAGGCTCGCAACGACGCCGGTGATCCCGACATCATCGGTGGCCTTCCCTGGGCTTTATGCTGCGCTCACGGTCGCCCACAGAATCCGCGGATTTTCGTGACGTGCGTGCGCTTCGAGATTCGTTGTGTTCGGCGATCAGCCGATCAGTCCGAACCAGAAGAACACATTGGTCAGCAGGAGCAAGAAGGCGAAGAAAAGAAAGCGACGCAGTTGTCGGGTTTGCCGACGACGTTGGTAGGCGTCTTGAGGGGTTTGCGGAGCACGATGGATGTTAGTCGACATGCCTCGGTTCGAAAGAGAGACAAATTGCCCGACGTTTAGGTCAGCGCCCAGACGGCTGTTCTTCATTCACCTGGAATCGCGGCGCGTCCACGGCGCCGGCATGACGCGCGCACCGAATGGCGACTGGATGGCCCAGCAGGCGCCGAATCTGTCGATGTACTTCGCCGAGCAGGGAGATTTCAAGCCGACGCATATCATCCGCGACCGGGACACAAAGTTCACCGAACAGTTCTGCGCGATCCTCGAAATGATGGCATCGAGTTCAAGCCGATCCCGCCGCGCTCGCCGAACTTGAACCCGTTTGCGGAACGCTGGATTCAGAGCGTGACGCGCGAATGCCTGGACCACTTCATTGTGTTCGGCGAAGCGCACCTGCGGTACCTGATCGATTCGTATCTGGACTGGTATCACCACTTCAGGCCACACCAGGGATTGAACAACCTGCGGATCGGCGTCGAAAAACCGCCCGATCCGGTTGAGTCGATCGGGCCGGAGAATGTTGTCTGTCACGAGCGGCTCGGTGGGTTGCTTAAGCATTACGAGCGCAAGGCGGCGTAGCTTGCTGATTCTCGGATGAGCGTCGCGCTCCCAGTGCGCGCTCATCGGATGATCGGCGGCGCTTCAGGCTGGAGCCGCCCAAAAGCGATGTCGACCGCTCGCGTGTCCAAGCCTTGCCAAGCTGTTGCGGCTACTCGTTTTTCGATTGGACAACGATTTGACGCCCGACGCCATCACTCCCTCCCAATTGGAGTTGATGTGAAGATATACCAGCTCGCAAAAGCAGTAACAAGAAACACAACAACAGCCAAATAAGGCGACCACCGGCTTCTAAAATACCCGGCAAGACTTCGCACAAGGAACGCAATCAAGTACACATACGCACCATACAATGGCTCGCCAAGCGCATTCCACATGTTCTTATGCTGATCAGACAACAAAACACACAACTGGTAGGTGGTCATCGGGACAAGTGTGGCCATAACCTCCCAGATGTAGAATCGCACGCCAAAAAAGAAATGTGTCACCAAAAAAATCGTGACTGCTCCCGGAACTGCGATTGCAAGGCTAAACGCACTGTAAGCCACGTCTCCCGTTGCATCAGTTGGAACGGCAGCAAACACCGCGCCAGCGATTGCTGCGATGAATGTTGTAATGAGACATTCGCTTAACGTATAGCGAATCGGTGTCCGGTCTTTCTTGAAAGGGGATTTCATAATTGCCGTTCCATGGACTGCCTCCTGACCGGAGACGGAGCCCACTGTTTGCTAGAGGGCACTGCTCTCTCGAATTCAACCGTACAATTGAGTTTGCGTAGTTCGCAATGGGTGATGGCTGATTCGCAGCAATCGAATTCATGCACTTCAACGGCGTCGAGAAGGCGATGGAAGTCCGGGAGGCCGAAATCCAACAGCGGGCGTTCCCAAGGGCGTATTAGGGAGGGAATCCACTTTGGGTTCTGCGGGCGCCTCACGTTCGTTGGTTTTCTGCTCGTTTTCCTTTGGCGGCTCAAAGTATTCTGGCGGAATTCGAGATGCTGCCCCGGCATCGATCGCGTGTTTCACGTTGTTGTTTCCCAATGCTCCTGCTGCTTTTAACAGCGAGTTCGCGAACGCATTGCAATTGAATCCTTTACCGCCAAGTTCTCCCGCCAGAAGACCGTACGGAACCTTATTCTTGGCCTTTTCGTTGAGACGATAGTTCTCGGCAGCTTGAAGAATTCGGTGAATAAACTCCGTGTCCCCCATTGTTGTGTTGAACTTCTCGCCGGTTTTCATGGCGACGTCGAATTGTTCATCACTCAGTTGAATTGTCGGCGGCCACACTTCTTCGGTCTGCATATCCCAATCAGCCTTCCAAAATGACGTGTAGAGGTTTGGCGAGAGCATTTGTTCTGCCGCCAAAACATCTCCACTTTCATTTGCAAGGACAATCAAATCCTTATATCTACCTTCCTCATCACCTTCGTCCGAACAGCAGAATCCGGCGAGAGTGAAACCCAGCTCCCCGTTGCTGAACTTGAGAAGGCGAAGGTTGGGGATATCATATTGTGCCAGCACCTCAGCTGGAAATGCGGCCGGATCATCCGGAATGATAAGAAGTCCACCATGAGCTCCAAGAGGTGACGACGCTAAGTCGCGTCGAAATTGGTACACCTTCAGTCCCGTCGGGTCCACCGCATTCGTCACCGAATTCCCCACCATCCGCGTGAGGTTCGTGTCCCCGGCGTCAAATTCGCTCGGGTCTGGACTCAGGAACTTGCCGGTTTTTGGATCATACCACCGGGCGTTGTAGTAGTACAAACCAGCGTCGGCGTCCCATTCTTGGCCGGTGAAGGCGAAGCGGGAGACCGGAGTGGCGGTGGGCTTGCCGAAGGCGTCGAAGTTGACGTGGCTGGCAGAAATGAACCCGCCGGTGTTGTTCATCTGGTCGCGGACAGAGCCCAGGTTGTCAGCTAAGTCCCAGACCGTCGCGCCGCCGGCCGTTTCTTCGGCCAGGATTTGATCGACCGCCTGGCCCCAGAGATAGCGCTTCGCGAGCGCCACGCTGGCACCGCCCCCAGCGCCGTCGGTGTCGACGAAATCCATCACGATGTCGTCGCCGTCCCAGACGTAGTACTCGTAGCGGTCGATGGTACCTGAGCCGACCGGCGTGTTGTCGACCGATTTCGCCACTCGCAGATCGAAGGCATCGTAACTGTACCCAAGCACCTTCGTTGCCGAACCGCCTGGCGACGGCTTTGCCGTGATCGACGTCAGCCGGTTGCGATTGTCCCAGGCGTACTCGGTGGTCGCACCCGTGGCATCCCAGGTGGACGTGCCCGCGTTCCACACCAAGGTCACGCGCTTCGTGAGATTCCCTTCCTTGTCGTACGTGTACTCGTAAGTCCCGTCGCGGAAGAGTTGATTGTTTGTCCCCGCCACCCAGTTTGTCGTGCCCGACATGCGCCGGTTGCCGTTCAAGTCGTTGACGTTGGACTCGTCGGCGGTCTGGCGATCGGCGCCGATCAATTGGTCCGTGGCGTCGTAGCTGTACACGGCGTCCTCGCCGACGTAGCCCGCCGGCACAAAATCAACGCCAGAAACGCGGTTCAGATGGTCAAAGGTCCAGTCGTAGCCGGTCAAGAGCGTCAAGCCCGGCGACGGCCCCTTGTGGTCGAGTGAGGTCAGGTGCGCATATTGGTCGTAACCATAATCGCTCTGGCCAATATGCGTCGTACCGGCGGCCCGCCTCCGCCACTGAATTTGCTTGCTGAGACACTTCTGCACACTTGACAGCAGCGCGCGCCCCAGCGGACAATCCACCTTTGTGGTAAGTGGGCGAATGATCAAATGGTCAACCGCGACCGTTTCAGCGGCCTCTCATCTTTACCCGTGGAAACAGTCGCCGGCCCGACTTGCACGGGGGCAGCGGGCGCTCACGCCAGGCAGGTCGACTCAGTTGTCGCTTTTCGGGCCGGGGGCGAGCATGTCGGGCGAAGGGACCGTCACGCACTGGCTCCGCCAAATCGAGGCCGGCGATCAGGACTCTGCGCGCCAGTTGTGGCAGCGGTACTATCAAGAACTGGTCGAATTGGCTCGCGCGCGTCTCGGCACGACGCCTCGCCGCGTAAGCGATGAGGAAGATATCGCGCTGAGCGTACTTCGCTGTCTGTATGGCGGCGCCGCGCGCGGTCAGTTTGCCGAGGTGGTCAATCGACAGGAATTGTGGCGGCTCTTGGCCGCCATCACGGTCCGGAAAGTCGTCGACCACCAACGCCACCTCGCCAAGCAAAAACGAGGCGACGGGCGAGTCCGCGGCGACTCCGTGCTGTCTGGCGGCGACGGCGATCGCGGCGATGCGGGTTTCGACGAGCTGCCGGGCGATGATGCCACGCCTGAAGTGCTGGCCATCGCCGCCGAAGAATTTCAGCGCCTGATGGCGCTGCTCATTGACGATCGACGTCGCCAAATCGCCCAGTCGAAGCTCGATGGCTTTACCAACGAAGAAATCGCCCAGTCTCTGGGGCTGACCTGTCGCAGCATCGAGCGAAAGCTCCAGCAAATCCGGAAAATCTGGGCGGGGGAACTGGGGCGATGATGCAATTCGACGGCGGAAGACCTGAAGTGTCGGGCTGGTGGCGATTTCAACGATATAAGAGATGGATGTCCAGCCGCTGTCGCGGTCGGGGCCTTCTACTCTAAGGCTTCACGATGGAGGAGATCGGCCAGCCGTGGGATTTGACCTGCGGTAGTCTCGATCGAACGCTTCGGCACATCTGGGCGAGGGGAAACTGGCGTAATGACTTCATCAAACAGCGAGAGTTCTCCGACGATCGGAGTGGACTCCATTTGCGATGAGTTCGAGGCGGCTTGGCTCGCCAGCCGCGAACCACGGATTGAAGCGTTTCTGGCGCGCGGCGAAGCGTTCGATCAGAACCTGCTCTTGCGAGAGCTGCTGCTCGCCGAGTGGGATTTGTGCCGGCGGCACGATCGGCCCATCGAGCTAGCTCCGTATCTCGAGCGCTTTTCCGCCAACCAGCTGGCCATTAACGACTTGTGGGGCGCCTTTTGGCAAGAGAAACATCCCGACAGCAAGCCTGACAACGGCGCCACCATCGGCTTCGTTCCGGCGAAGGAAATCGCATTCTCTGAGTCGCCCGGGACGGTCATCGACCGCTTCAAGCTGCTGGAAAAGCTCGGCGAAGGGGGCTTCGGCACCGTCTGGGCCGCCGAACAACGCGAGCCGGTCAAGCGTCGAGTGGCCCTCAAGATCATCAAGCTGGGCATGGACACCCGACAGGTGGTCGCCCGCTTCGAAGCCGAGCGCCAAGCGCTGGCGCTGATGGACCACGCCAACATCGCCAAGGTTTTCGACGCCGGCGCGACCGAGACAGGGCGCCCGTACTTCGTGATGGAGCTCGTCCGCGGAATTCCCATCACCGAATACTGCGACCAGGCACGGCTCACCGCTCCGGCTCGGCTGGATCTGTTCGTGAAGGTCTGCCGTGCGATTCAGCACGCGCATCAGAAGGGGATCATCCATCGCGACATCAAGCCTTCGAACATTCTGGTCACATTGCACGACGGCGTGCCTGTGCCGAAGGTGATCGACTTCGGCATCGCCAAGGCCGTCCAGCAGGATTTGACCGAGAAGACCATTTACACGCAACTCGCGCAGTTCATCGGCACGCCGGCCTATATGAGCCCCGAGCAGGCGGAGATGAGCGGACTGGACATCGATACGCGCAGCGACATCTACAGCCTGGGGGTGTTGTTGTATGAACTGCTGACAGGGGTGACGCCGTTCGACGCGAAGGAGTTGTTGCGCTCAGGCTTGGACGAGATGCGGAAGATTATTCGCGAGGAGGAGCCGCTCACGCCAAGTACACGGCTGACGAAGGCCATGGAGATCGCCAAAAAAAGCGGCGCCACGAATTCCGCAACCCCGGGCACGTCGCAAATGCCCCACCAGGCAATCGACCGCGACCTGGACTTGATCGTCATGAAGTGCCTGGAGAAAGACCGCACTCGGCGGTATGAGACCGCCAATAGCCTGGCCGGCGACATCGGTCGCTACCTGCGGGACGAGCCGGTCGAGGCCTGCCCGCCCTCGGCGGCTTATCGTTTTCGCAAATTCGCCCGGCGGCAAAAGACCGGATTGATGATCGCGACGGTCCTGACCTTGGCCCTGCTGGTCGTCTTGGGAGCCGTGGCCGGCAGCAAGATCGGAAGAGC
>JALHLM010000129.1:11441-12669 GCA_022844585.1 Pirellulales bacterium
CAGCATCGGCTGGGCGGTCCGCGATCGGGCTACCCGGCAGGCCGCCATCGACATGGAGGTGGACGTGGCGTTGAAAGAGGTCACGCGAATTCAGGAGCGGCGAAAGTACGCCGAGGCCCTGTCTGCGCTGCCTGCTGAGGCGCGCTTGCGCGGCAGCAGCCAGGAATTACAGCAGCGCGCCGGCACGCTGCGCAAAGAACTGCAGATGGTTTTGCGATTGGAGAATATCCCTCTTGAAGGAGCGCGGTCCAATAACGAGGGCGGATTCGACTTCGCAAAGGAGGATGAAGCATACGAAGAGGCGTTTCGACAGTTCGGCATGGATGCATTGGTCCTTGGGCCTCAGGAAATCGCCGATCGCACTTCGGCCACGACGATCCGGCTTGAGCTAGCTTCGGAGCTCGACAACTGGGTTTTTACTCGACGCATTTTGAGACCGCAGGGTGACGAGCTCGCGACGAAGCTGGTGGCCGCCGCGCGCTTGGCCGACCCGGATGAATTACGCAATCGTATTAGGGACGCGCGGGAAACTCGCGACGCGAAAGCTCTGGGCGACCTTCTCACGACTGAAAGCGACCGAGTCCTGCAGTGGCCGACATCGCGTCTCCTGTTTGCGGCATTGTATCAATCACAGCAATGGGAGGAGTTAATGATGCTAACGCGCCGGCTGCACCGCCAGCGACCCGATGACTTTTGGAACAACTACATGTTAGCCTCACTGCACAGAGGCAAGGAACCTCTTCAATGGGAAGATGCGGCTCGCTTCTATACAGCGGCACTCTCCCTTAACCCGGAAAATGCCACCACACAGAATGACCTCGCATGGTTGCTGGTGAATTGGCCACGTCCCGGAGTCGATCACTTCAAAGAGGCCGTTGACCTGGCCAAGAAAGCAGTCAAGACGACTCCAACCGCGGGGAACTACTGGCTCACGCTCGGCATGGCCCAGTACCGGGCTGGACAATGGAGCGATGCGCTGACGGCATTCCAGGAGGCGATGAAGCTCCGTAATGGCGGCGATAGTCTCGAGTGGTTTTACCTCGCCATGATCCACGGGCGACTCGGCGAAAAAGAACAGGCACGCAAGTGGTATGACCAGGCCCTGCAGTGGATGGAGAAAAACGACCCAGATAACGGTGGGCTGCAATATCTTCGTGCGGAGGCGGCTAAACTGCTGCGAATCAAAGAAAGCGCGCCAGCAAACTGGCTGAAGCAGCTCATTAAACGC
>JALHLM010000130.1 GCA_022844585.1 Pirellulales bacterium
CGGTAAGTCCGGCGAACGTCGTCACTAGCGCGATATAAATGCCCTCGGCCAGGAACTGCGTCTTGCTTTGTCCGGCGGGCAGATTGGCGGTGACGAAGAAGGCCATGATCATGCCCTGCACGGTGCCGAGCAGCCCCAACAACGGCGCGACGCTGGCCGCCAGGTTGATCGGCCGCACGTTGTTGAACAGTCGATTCGCCTCGCGATCGGCAACGTCCTTCTTGATCGCCTCGACTTCACTGTGCGGCCGGCCCAACTTGAGCAGGATCTCCTTCAGTACCGAAGCCGCCGCGGACGGATATTGCTGACAAAGTCGATAAGCCGCCTTGGGATCGAGCCCGCCCGTCTTGGAACTCTGCTCGATGAGTTGGCGCACGAGCCGCGGCGGAATTACGCGCCGTCGCCGCAGCGCGATCAACCGCTCGCAGCCGAAAATCACCACCACGAACGACATAAACAAGATCGGCCACATCAAAATGCCGCCGGCGAAGAACATCTCCAGCAAGCTGGGAAACGCCGGCTGTTGGAATGCCGCGGCCGGCTCAGCGGCCGTTGCATCCTCGGCGGCCGCCGGCGCGGCGAGCTTCTCTTCCGCCAAGCGCTCGGCATCGACTGGCTGAGCCTCTTGCGCATGGCAGGTGCGTGCGGCCACGCACCAAATCGCAATCGCGAACACCGCGTGCCAGGCCACGAAGCGCGCCAGTGCTTTCCCGCGCTGCAGCATTGAGTTGTCGTTCATCGGTCGTTTCCTGTTCCCACTGCTTGGCCGGAGCACAATTTCGGATTCACCACGGAGTCACGGAGACACGGAGGAATGCATATTCTGAACCGCGGAGGCGCTGAGACGCAGAGCGAGAGAGGGGGGGATTGAGTAGAGGATCATTTCGATTCGCGATTTCAAACCTTCATCCATTCGTCATTCGGATTTCATTCGACATTCGTGGTTAGAAATCTGTCATTCCAGTCCCTTCCGTGTCTCTATGACTCCGTGGTGAATTTCCCTAACCTCCTAACTCCGCGATCCGCTTCTTCGCCTGTGTCACTTTGTCGCTGTCGGGATATTTTTGCACGATTTCCTGGTAGGACTCCAGGGCTTGCTGCTTTTGTTTGCGGACTTCGAAGCAGCGGCCCGCTTCGTAAAGCGCGTTGGCCTGCCACTGCGGGTAGGCGTAGCCATAGGCCACTTTGAAGAAATGCTTGATCGCGTCGCCGTGCGCTTGGCGCTCAAAGCAAATCTCGCCAATCATGAATCGCGCCCGGGCGGCGACTTCGTTGCCGGACTTTTCCGTGGCCTGCTCGTAGAGCTTGACCGCCTCGTCGAGCTCGCCGAGGTTCTGCTTCGCCCAGCCTTGTTCATAGAGCAACTCTGCCGCGTAAGCGTTGTCCGGCTGCGAGGCCAGCGCTTCGCCGGCCATTTGTAACGCCTCTTGCCATTGCTGCGCTTGCGCGGCGCATTGTGCTCCGTGCAAGGCCGCGAGCGCCGCGAATTCTGGATTCGAAAGCTGTCCAAGTGCGCGATACGCCTCGCGGGCTTCGGGATACTTCTCTTGCTTGAAGAGCACCTCGGCTTCCATGAACCGGGCGTCGGCTGCCAGCGGGCCGTCGGCGTAGTGCTCGCGTTGGAACTTGAACGACTTCTGCGCCTTGTCAAAGTCTTCCAAGCGGTAGTACGCCCAGGCGAGTTTGTGCGCGGCCTTTTCGCCGAGATCGGTCTTACCGGCCTTTTGTTGCGAGGCGAAATACGCCTTGGCCGCTTCCTGGAATTCGCCGGCGTCGTACGCGGTCTCGCCGACGTGATACCAACTCTCCGCGGCGACGGGCCCGTCGTCTTGCGCTTGCGCGAGTTGCTTGAACTGCTCGCCAGCTTCCTTTTCCTTGCCAGCCGACTTAAGCGCCCAGGCTAACTCGTAGCGGATCTTCGTCGCCTGCTCTGTCTTTGGATCGTCCGCAAGGAGTTGTTGGAACGTCTTCACCGCGGCCTCGAACTGTTGCAGTCCGACCTGGCAAAGTCCCACCTCGAACAACGCCGCCGCGCGCTCCGCGCCGTCGGGGCTGGCCTTCAGATAGGCCTGCAGGTCTTCCAGCGCGCCGGAGAAATCCTTCATCTGCTGCCGCGCCGCGCCCCGCGCATAACGCGCCTCAGCCGCGAGGCGATGTTCCGGATAGCGCTCCAACATCTTCGTGAATGTCTGTACCGCCGGCTCATGCTGCGATTGACTGAGCTGCGCCCAGCCGAGCCCGTACCAGGCCTGCGGCGCGAGCTTGCTCTGCGGGTAGTCTTGAATCAACTTCTGATAGCCGGCGGCGGCCGCGTCGAACTTGCCCGCTGCATAGGCTTGTTCGGCGAGCGTGTAGGCGCCACGGTCAAGCACGGCACTTTGGGGAAATTCTTTGCCTAATCGCGCGAGCGTCTTCTGCGCCTCCTCCGCGCGACCGGCGCCTTGATAGGCGAGTGACAGCGCCAGCAGCGTTTCATCCGCTTGTCGCCACTTGGGCAGCTTCGCCACGACCGGTTCCAGCGTGCCGACCGCCGCGTCGAATTCTTTTCGCTCCACTTGCGATGCACCGAGCAAGTAACTCGCCTCGGCGGACAGTTCGGCGTCTTGCAATTTGCCGGCCAGCGGCCCGACAATGGCTTCGACGGCATCGAATTTACCGGCCATGAAGTAACACAACGCGCGCCGCACTTGCCAGCGCGGACGATCGGCGTGATCGGCGAATTGCTTCACCAACTGCTCGTAGGCATTCGCGGCTTCCTCGGTGCGGCCGAGTTGCAAGGCGCTTTCAGCCAGCACCGCGCCGACGTCCGCGCCGAGCTCGTGTTCCGCGAACTTCTGTCGGAACGCCGCGGCATATTGAGCCGCCCGTTCGTGCTCGCCAGCCTGCAGCGCCGAGAACGCGGCCATGTACAGCGCTTGCGGCGCGAGCGGATCGTCGCCGCGATTCTTCACGAACTCGGCGTAGCGCTTCACCGCCTCGCCGCGACGCTCGGGGATTTCGTAGAGCGCGTCCGCCGCGTCGAACTCCAGTTGCGCCGCCCAATCCGGCGCAACATTCGCCAGCGCGCGTTCTGCGGTTTGCAGCGCTGCGACTGCCTGGCCTTCGCGCATCTGGCTCTTCGCAATCCAATGCGCCGCCTCGCTCATCATCCCGGCATCGCCGGAGACGCCTGAGAGCGCTTTGCGCGCGGCGTCGAATTGTTCCGCCAGATACCAGCACTTGCCGGCCGCGAGCCGCGCTTGCGGGACGTGCGTCGATTGCGCGAACCGCTCCGCCAGCGCCTCGTACTCTTGCGCCGCTTCGGCGTATTGTTTCTGTTCGTAGAGCGCCGCGCCGAGCCGTAACTGAGCGTAGTCGGCCGATGCGAATCCTTGTTGCTTCGCCGCCGCCGCGAAGCGGGCGCCGGCTTCGGCATACTTCTTGGCCGCAAACAGCGTCTCGCCGTAGCGCAGGCTGATTTCGTGCGCGAGCGGGTGATCGGCCGAGCGCTTCAGGAACGCGACATAGACCTGCGCCGCTTCATCGACCTGGCCGAGCTCTTCCAACGTCACGCCGAGGGCATATTGCGCATCGGCCAGATTGGCCGACTGCGGAAAATCATTCACCACCCGGGAATACGATTTCACCGCGGCCGCTTTGTCGCCTTGCGCGTACTGGCATTCGCCCTGGTAGTAGACGGCCTGCGCGACTTGTTTTCCTTCGGGATACTTCTGCACCAATTCGGCGAAGCTCCGTGCGGCGCTGCCGTACTTCTCCTTCGCGCCGGCCTGGGCCTGATTGTATTGTGCGATGCCCAAGTACAGCAGCGTCGATTCGAGCAGTTCGAACTTGGGATGTTGTTCGCGGACCAACTCGAGCGCAGCCTCCGCGGCCTCGGGCTTGCCGGATTTGAGCAAACAGACGCCGAGATAATGCTTGCCGCGCGGCACGCGCGGATCGTCGGCGAACTTGGTGACGAAGGTTTGCCACTCATCGGCGGCCAGTTCGAACTGGTCGCGATTCTGTAGCGCCGCCGCCGCGGCATACTGGCGCGTAGCCGCCGGATCGACTTCGACCTCGGCGTTTTCCTGCGTGAATGCCAGCGGGGCGACCGCACTCCATAAGCCACCGAATGATAGGCAGGCCAGCGCAATCGCCAGCCGCCCGCGGCCAATGCGGGAGGTTCGTGTCATCGTGCGACCTCGTTCTGTCTTGTTCCGATGCGGATCGCCGTCCAGCCGCGCGGCGCCGCGGCCGTCCTTACGCAACAAGCGGGGGCAGGGTTCATCAGTTCCCCATAATTCCATAACACCGTAACCCGCCAAATCTGATCCGCCGGCCATTATCGCCGGTCGCCGGCCGGAATGCCAGCAAGTGGAACTCCGCCGGGTGGTTCACCGTCGGCGCAGCAACGACCCGCGGACCACGAAGGCCATCCCCGTAGTTCGCCGGACACCACCGAAGATTGGTCCGCTGCGGCGGAAACGTGGCGGTACTGACGTCAGCCCGCTACATTGAGCAAATGGACATCCTCGGCATGATCGCCGCGACCTTTTTGGAGTTCTGGTCGATCATCGGCGAGCCGATTTTTGGTACTGTCCCGTCACTCCCACACAGCCCAGCGCAAACCGCCTGACGTCTAGTAGTTCGGAGGAAATGAGGGCAGCGAAGTGGACAGTTTGGGCTACGGTCGATGCCGATTCCACAAGCCCCTGAGGCCGTGAAGCCATTGCTCGCGAAAGAGAATGGCCATCACCATGCAGCATACGAATAGCTCGGTGGGCGAAAGACTGATTCGCATCCCACCGATTCTACCCGCCGCTGCCTGGACGCTGAAACACGAATCTTTGGACGGCGGCCAAGAGATCGCCCATGTCCTCCGCCGTGTCTGCCCAGGCGACGAGCGTTCCCTTTGCCCATGCGCCAATTCCACGGTGCTCCAAAAGGGGCTTTCCGACAAACTGGTGGTCCGTCGAGATTTCGACGGTTCTAGTTGTATCCCGAAGAAATCCCTGATCGTCCAAGACGTCCAAAAGCACGAGTGCTTCGTCATCGCTGCATTCATCGAGGGCTCTCAGAATTTCGCTATCAGGTTGCCCCTCGAAAATATGAAAGTAAACGACCGGCGCAACCATCGAGTATTTTAAGAACTCGACTTTGTTGCGGAATGCTTGCTGGTCGATTCTTTTCACCATAGCCCCAGTATACAAAAAGCCCCGCCTAACCGGGGTCGGGCGAATCAATGATCTTTGTCAGGTAAACGGCACCCAGCGTAACAACGGCACCCAGCAGGGTGGCCAGGAGTGCCGCCCGCAATGTTTGGTTGGTGGCGGAGATAACAACTTGTAGGCTTTCCTTGTGCCGTTCATCCGCCTTTCTTTCTTGCTCTAGCTGCCACTCTTTTTGCTGTTGAAGCATTTTCATTTCTAAATGCTCTTTTGGAGTAAATTCCTGCTGCCAGGGCGTAAAGCTGTCGCACTCACGCTCACGGCTTAGGACTGCGAGCGTTTGTCTTTCACTCGTGTCCGTCGCTTCTTCGCTGAGATTGAACGCCATCGCAGCGCATATCGGCCTCTCGAAGTAGAGCACCTTTCCACTCGGTCCATGCCCTCGGTCAGCGTGCTTGCGAAAGCCCTCGTCAACCTCCAGCATGGTCCGAGTAAGAAAATCACGCGCGGCTACGAATCCGCATTTCATGCACTGCGCCATTGTCGACCTCGCCCATATTGTGCTGAGCCCCTGCGCTCGCCTCTTGCTCAGCAGTGTTTTACCTTCGGAGCCGATTGGCACCCGACGATCAACGCGACGGCAGAGCCCTGAAGCTCAGGTCGCGTCGTGTGGCCGCCTTCCGCCCCAATTCGCTCTGAGGGCTTGCTGGCCTGCAGCTTGACGCCCCTACGGCGCACCAATTAGCCTAAACGGTTCAGCTTTCCGCCGTTTGGGCCCCCTGGAAGGTGTTGCCGCGATGTGTGCCATGGAGTTTCAGCCTGGTCGAACCGTTGGGATCGACCTGGGCACCACCTTTTCCGCGCTGGCCTACGTCAACGAGGAGGGGGAGCCGATCACCGTTCTGAACGCCGACGACGAGGACGAGACCCCCAGCCTGATTCTGCTGGCCGATAAGGGGCACGTGATCGTCGGCGCCAGCCGCGTCCGGGCCGCCATGGAGGACCCCGAAAAAGTCGTCGAGCGGGTCAAGCGCGAGATGGGCGAGGCCGCCTACAAGCGGACGTTCGACGGCAAGGAAATCACGCCGGAATTCGTCTCCGCGTTGATTCTGAAAAAGCTCCGCCAGGACGCGGAGAAGCGGATCGGCAAGGTCGGCAATGCGGTCATCACGGTGCCGTATTACTTTAACGACGCCCGGCGAAAGGCCACGCAGGACGCCGCGAAGATCGCCGGCATCAATGCCATCGACATCATCAACGAGCCGACCGCGGCGACCTTGACCTACGCCTGGCACCGCGGCGAGTTGGGGGTTGGCAAGGAGACCGAACGGCCCCGGCTGGTGCTGGTGTACGACCTCGGCGGCGGCACGTTCGACGTGACGCTGGTGAAGTACACGCCTACCCACTTCCAAGTGCTGGCCACCGATGGCGACGTGCATCTGGGGGGCGTTGACTGGAACGACCGGCTGCTGGACCTCGTGGCGGACGAATTCCAGGCCAAGCATGGCGTCGACCTGCGCCAGGTTCCGACCGCGGTCCATGTGCTGCGGAACGACTGCGACCAGGCCAAGATCGCACTCACCGAGGGGCAGAAGACGTCGATCACCTTCCGCCACGGCGGCAAGGCGGTGTCGGTCAGTATTACCCGCGATCAATTCGAGCAACTCACCGCTGACCTGCTGCAACGCACGATCGACACCACGGAGTTGGTGCTGAACACCGCCAAGGTCGGCGCGAAGGAACTGGACGCCATTGTGCTCGTCGGCGGTTCCACGTTGATGCCGCGTGTGCCGCTGCTATTGGAGCAAGTGACCGGTGTGAAACCGTACCAGGGGATTTCGCCGCATACCTCGGTAGCACAAGGCGCGGCGATCCACGCCGCAATCCTGGAAGCTAAGTACCGCGGCGAACGGAGCGAGATGGCCGAGATCATTCGTCGCCGGCTCAAGGGCGTGCGGCAGGATGATGTAAACTCCCACGGCCTGGGCGTCGTGGCGGTGAATCCTCGCAGCGGCAAGCCGGTGAACCACATCATGATTCACCGCAACACGCCGCTGCCGGCGGAAAAAAGCCAGGTCTTTCACACCATTCAGGACAGCCAGCAGCGCGTCTCGGTGAAAGTCGTCGAAGGGGACGCGCCCGATCCCGCCGCCTGCTCGTTGATCGGCAAATGCCGCGTCACTGACCTGCCGGCTGGCTTGCCGAAGGGCTCGCCGATCGAAGTGACCTATGCTTTCGACGAGAACGGCCGCGTCACCGTGCGGGCCAAAGACCTGACCGGCGGCCGCGAAGCGAAGATCGAAATCGAACGCGGCGGCGGCCTCAATGACGAACAAATTGACGCCTACGGCAAACTGGCCCACGACTATAAGGTGGAGTAGCCGCAAGTCCGGACGCTGAAAACTGAACACTGAAAACTGAACACTCTTCCCCCATGTCCTCCACCGTCGACGTATATCGCGATTGGCTTGGCGTCAAAGAGACGAATCGGCCCCTCACGCACTATCAGCTCCTGCGGCTGAAACAGTTTGAGGACGACGCCGCCAAGGTGCGCGAGCACTACCGCAAGATGAACGCGCATGTGCGCAAGTACGCCGCGGGCGAGTTTGCCAAGGAATCGCAGGCGCTGTTGAACGAGTTGGCCCGCGCGATGTTGTGCCTCACGGACTCCACGCGCAAAACCGAGTACGACGCCTCGCTGGGTCGCAAGGATCAGCAGGCTGGCGGCAAGCGCACGCTCGAGCAGATTCTGATCGGCCGCAAGCTGATCGAGCAGGCGCAGTTGGAAAAGGCTCGACAGTACGCGCAGGTCGTCGGCGTCGAGATCCGGGACGCGCTCGTCCAACAAAAGTTGGCGACGTGGGACGTGGTGATGCCGGCCTATGCCGAGTCGCTGGGCGTGCCGTATATCGATCTGAACGACTTGGGCATCGATGAGAACCTCGTTCCCAAGGTGCCAGCAGTCACGGCGCGGCAGTATTCCTGCGTGCCGGTGATGGTGGCCGACGGTCGCGCCATTCTGGGTTCGCCGAACTTCATTCCGCCCGAAGTGGAAGACGACTTGCGGATTCGCATTGGGCTGCCCGTCCGTTGGGTGCTCTGCACTCCGCCGCAGATCAACGCCGCGATGGACAAGTATTTCCCCAAAGCCGCCGCGACCGCGGAAATGTCCGCGCGGGGTGGCGTGGCGGGGAAAGCGGCCCAAGCCCCGTCGGCAGACGGAACGCCGGCCGCGAGCGCGCCGGTGTATTCGTCGGAGCAGCGGGCGAATCGACGTAAGGATCAGATTCAAAAGACGATGCTGGCCTTCGGCATGACGGTCATCGCCGTGATGGTCCTGACTCAGTACGTCATCACGATCGAAAGCTCCCTCATCTCTTATCTGCTGGCTTTTTTGCTGGCCTCCATGACCGCCGGGGCGACCTGGTTCGTCACCGGAAAATAGGCGGAGCTGCGGCGAAATATTTGAAACTTCGCCCGTCGTCGGTAAGTCTCTTGGAGATTGCTGGCCGCCTGGTTGCGGCCGACTTTTCTCCAGGAGTTCTACCATGCGACCTTGTTCGATAACTGTTTTCGCATTGAGTTGCTGCTTCGCCTTCGCCGCCAATCCATGCCGCGCCGGCATGGTTTTCTCCGGCGGATGGGTCGAGTCCCGGGCTTATTCCGGCCTGACTCCGGCGATACCTACCGACCGAAAGCATGAAGTAGTCAACGCCTTGCCGTTCGAATTGGAAACGTCAGTACGCGTGGGTGACACTTCGAACGAGACCGACCATGTGCTACGCGCGTTGGCGAACGGTTCGGAATTTCGCTGGGGATTGAGTCAGACCCACGACGGCGCCGTAGATAGCTTTACCGTGTCGGAAGGGGAGCTAGCCTTTCAAGTCAATGAGCTTAGTCCATTTGCGCTCGCTGGCGACTACACGTTCTCGGGCCCCGGCGTCAAGCGCGTCTTCTTTCGCCTGTATGACACGCCGGCCGACACGACGCCGGTTTTTCAATGGGACGCCGAATCGAACCTCGCTTCGTCGAGCTTCGCTCCGCAGGGCGCCGGTGAATTGCAGTCAGGCGTCGGCTACCGACTTGTTTACCGGCTATTGCTCAATAACCCGACTTTCGGAGACGCCGGCGCGGCGGCCGGCAACATCCGGTTCACGATCGGCGAGCCGGAGCTGGACGGGCTCGCCGGCGATACCGACGGCAATGGGCGGATCGACGTAAACGATCTGAATCACGTCCGCAATAACTTCGGGCTGCAAGGAACACCCATCCTCGGCGACGCGTTCCCGTTCGATGGCCGCGTCGACATTAAGGATTTGAACGCCGTCCGCAACTTCTTCGGGACCTCGCGGCCGCAGGCGGTTCCGGAGCCCGGTGGGCTGTGGCTGGCCTTGCTTGGTTCCGCGGCGTTGGGTTGGCGTCTGCGTCGGCAGACTTTCCTCAACAAGCGACCTGCGGCGCGGTATGATGCGTAGTAGCGGGTAGTGTCCCGCCGGGGGCTACGCGGGAGGTCGGCTGCAAAGGCCGGTGGCGGATGAAGATTTCAGTATTGGTCAGCATCGTGCTGGGCTTCGGCCTGGTCGTGGCGGCGCTGGGCCTGATGGCCACGTATGGCGTGATTCCCAAGGAGCCGACGCCCGCGGAAAGAGCGCTGCAACAGCTCAAGGAGATGGAGCTGACGCCTGTTTCCGATGCGAACGTCTCCCTGGAAACCGACACCGATTTGATCGACTTCGGCACGCTCGAGGAGGGTGTGCAGGTCACTCGCGATTTTCCCATGAAAAACGGCGGCACCGATCCGCTCCGGCTGACGTTGAATCCCTCCTGCGGTTGCATTCGGGTCAAGGATCGGGAGGTTGAGATTCTGCCGGGCGAGACGCTGATCGTGCCGATCACCATCGTGACCGATGATCTCTACGGCATCGTCAATGACAAGAAAGTGCTGATCCACCTCAAGGGCGCCAGTGAAAAGCAATTGATGGCGATCAACATCAATGCCGTGGTGACGCGGCCGTTGGAGCTCCTCCCGCCGAAGTTGACATTCAACCGCTTGCTGGCCCATGAAACCGTCACGCGCGAAACGAAAGTCTACGCCCAGCACGATCGGGATTTCGAAATCACCGGATTTCGCCTCCGCAGGCCCGACACGGCCGACCATTTTGACGTCACGTACCGCCGGCTGGAGCCGTCAGAACTACCGGAAGACGGCAAACACGGTTGGCTGGTCACGGTCACCGTGAAGCCGGGCCTGCCGACCGGCAGCTTCAAGCAGGTTGTGGAGCTAACCACGACGTTGGAAAAGGCCCTCGACACGCAATTGGAAGTCGAGGGAAATGTCGTCAACGACATCGCCATCGTGGCGATTGGCGGAAGCTTCGCCCCAAAATATAACCTGCTCACGCTGGGCGCGCTCCATCAGGCGCAAGGGGGCCAGGCCAAGCTCAAAATGCTGATCGCCGGCGAATATGCCGACAAAATTGAGCTGGGCGTCCCAGTCTGCGAGCCGGAATTCGTCAAGATCACTTTTGGCGAGCGGAAGCTGCTCAACAACGGCGCGGCCAGCGAAATCCCCTTCGACATCGAAATCCCGCCGCAGAGTCCATTGGTCAGTAAGATGGGGAAGGCCAGAGACGAGATGGGGAAGATCACCATCCCGACGAATCATCCCAGTATGAAGGAGGTCGTCATCCTGCTAAATTTCGCCGTCGAGAATTGACCCCCGTCGGCAGGCAGGGAGGTGCGATCGTGAGGCGGAGTTTGACGCCAGGCGAATAGACGGGGGAATTCGATTTCGCGTAGCCCCAGGGATGGTGAAGCATGCCGTTAACTGAGTCCAATTTCGCGCGCCGCGGTGGCGCAGCGATGATCGCCGTAGCCGTACTTGGCGTAGGCGCCCTAACGATCCCCGCCTGCAACAACAGCGGCGCCCCGGCGCCAGGCGCAACGGCGGGAACTTCGACCGCCTCGGACGGCGGCGCGGGTTACACTTCGGCTGCCGAGGAAAAATTCGACCCGATCAAGGAGAACGGGCCGATCTTCGAAAAATGGCCGAAGCCGGAGCTGACGCTGGTCTTCACCGGCGAACAACACGGCTACTTCGAGCCGTGCGGCTGTGCCGGGCCAGGCCGGCAAAAAGGCGGGATGAGCCGCCGGCATACCTTCCTGAAAAAACTGGCCGCCGACGGCTGGAATCCGCTGCCAATCGACCTCGGCGGACTGAGCCGCAGCACCGGCGAGCAAGCGGAGATCAAGCTTCGCACGTCATTCGACGCGTTGAAGAAAATGGGCTACCGCGCGATCGGCCTCGCCGGAGATGATTTACGGTTTCCGGCGGAAGATCTGATCTCGGCAACCGTGAACGACGAAGGCGCGCTCGCGCCATTCGTCTCCGCGAACGTCGTCGTGCTCGGTATGGAGAGCCGGTTCCTGGTCATCGAAGCGGCAGGCGCGAAGATCGGGATTACGTCGGTGGTGGCAGGCAAGCAGCGCGATGCGCTCGTGGAATCGATCGACCCAGGCACGACGATTGAAGACCCCGCCGAGGCGCTCCAGCAAGTGCTGCCGCAATTGAAGGAAGCTCAATGCGACTTCTTGATTTTGCTTTCCTACGCCACGCCGGACGAAACGCGCGCGTTGGCGGAACAATTTACCGATTTCGACTACGTGGTCACGGCTGGCGGCCCGGATGAACCGCCGGCGGAAGCCGCGGCGCTCAACCATGGCGCCGCGAAGCTGATCCAACTAGGCCACAAAGGCATGTACGCGGTGGCGATCGGTTTGTACGGCAAAGACAAGTTCCGCTACCAGCGCGTGCCGCTCGATTCCCGGTTCGCTGATTCGCCCGAGATGCACGAGCTGATGGTCGGCTATCAGGACCAACTCAAGACGCTCGGCTGGGAAGGGCTCGGCGTGAGCGGCGTGCTGCACGAACGCGCCCAGGGCGCGGACGACGCGAACGCCAAGTTTGTCGGCGCCGATGCTTGCGGTAAGTGCCACTCCCAGGCGTATTCGGTCTGGAAAGGCAGCAAGCACTCCCACGCGACGGAGACGCTCACAAAGCTTGATCCGCCGCGGCAATTCGATCCCGAATGCATCGCCTGTCATGCCACGGGTTGGGACAGCGAACACTACGTGCCGTTCCTGGGCGGCTTCGATAGCATCGCCACGACGGCGCATCTGGCCGGCAACAGTTGCGAGAACTGCCACGGCCCCGGCAGCGGCCACGTCGCGGCGGAAGCTGCCCGCGATCCGAAGGTTCGGGAAGAAATGCGCAGCCTGATGCGGCTCAACCTCGCCGTCGCCGAACAAAAAACCTGCCGCGGCTGCCACGACCTGGACAACAGCCCCACGTTTGATTTCAAAACGTACTGGGACAAGATCAAGCACCCGGGGAAGAACTAGGCGTGACGCTAGGCCGACACTAGCCCGTA